>JAAZFS010000182.1 GCA_012511615.1 Elusimicrobiota bacterium
TTATGGCTGTTGCTCCCCCCATGGCTGTCTCTCTTGCCCCATCGGGTATGTTTAAAAATTCGTATGAGCTTGTTCCAGGACCTCTAGACTCTGCCTGATTAGGGAAAGAAAGCACAAGAAGAGGGAGAATATAAAATAATTTTCTAAAATTAAATTTCATCGTATTATCATAAGTTTTCCAGACTTTACCCCACTTTCACTTTTTATAAGGTATAAATACGTGCCGCTTGCCACGCTTTTTCCCTGTTTGTTCTCCACAGGGCTCCAAAAAGTTTGACCCGGTTGAGCACCGACAGATAGGTTGGAGTCTGAATGGGAGAGTTCAGCAACCAACCTTCCTCCGATTGTATAGATTTCAATCTTGCAGTCTGATGGGAGGTTTGTAAAGGTTATTCCGCTTCTCGGAGTCCCAACTAATTCTGCTGGAATTTCCGAAGGCTTGTAAGGAACAGGATAGGGATGTGCTTGGTCTGTAGAATAAGTCTTTCCTCCCATAACCGTATAGATGCTTAAACTTCTTAAGGGGGCGGATACAATCTTCTTCTCTGTATTTACACTAGATACGAGCGGTACCCAGCTCTCGGCGAGTTCGTTGAGCCAGTATATCTTTAGAGTATTTTCTTTTACAGGAGGACGGCCAGGGTTTGCCAAGTATCCGTCGTCTGATACTATGCCAGAGTAATCAAAAAATATTTCACCAAAATTTTCAAATATTTTGCTTATAGCTATTCCAGAAGTTGAAACAAATGTGATTTCTGAAGTTAATTCTTCAAAGGGGTAATGGAAAGGGTCATCCCAGTTTTTCTCTAGAGAATTTGCAGAATGAAAAGCCCTGACCGGTGAATAGATAGGCTGATTGCTGGGAATATTCTCTACTATATCTATCATTCCGTCAACATTGAAAATTCCTCCAGGAATACGGAGGCTTGTCCTATTGGAGGAGCTAAATACTAAATTATTTTCGGAGGTATCCATCTGAGTCCTATAGCTTATTATAAAATTCTCTTCCATAGCTATATTTGCAAGCGTAAGTATCTTATCCGCCAAGAGCTCTACCTCTATAAGGGCATTTCCAGGGAGCTGGTAATCAGGAATAAAAGTAAGACTTGATAGTGCTATACCCCATTCGGTTTCAAGAGGTGCCGTGAAATTGTTTACTTGTATTCTGCCAGTAATTGGAAGATTAAGAGCTTTGCCGTCGGCGTCCGAAAGCTGTCTCATCCTGATGGTTTCTAGAGCCTGAGTAATCTTCAGATTTTGGTCGAAAGCAAAACATACTGGTTGGACTCTTGGAATATTAGTTGAGAAGTTTTCTGGCTTATAATAGACTATTTTTGGGGCGTCAGTACTTACTACAACATCTATAGGGAATCTGTCTAAGGGATCAATTGGATTTCCTGAAAGATCGCTAATTGCTGAGCCGTTAACTGAGATAAATATGTTTGAAGGGTCAGGCCAGCTCCAGATGTGAGAATGTTCTTCAGGGGATATTGCCAATACGAGTGTATCGGTATCATAAGCATTTTTTATGACCCTATAATTCTCATGATTGATTTCTCTATATTGAGAGTCCGAATCACTTGAGTTATGAATACTAAAGCCTTCCAGCTGAAAGGCCGTTTTGTTCATTCCTTGATCATCCCAGATATTCATATCCTCGCTAAAGTATATTTCCAGGCGGATATCGCCTCCTGATATGGTATAGGTTGCCCCTTTGATTTCTGGAGATGTTCGGTCCCAGTTCCAATAAAGATGGGTTTTAAACCCAGCAATTGATAATCCATCCTCAAAAAATCCTGCTGAGTCCGGCTCGTAAAGTGTGTAGTTTCCAAAATTATCAGCGGCTGCGCTGGAAAGAAGCTTTAGATAGGGCTCTTTATTGTCTGCATCCCAGCGGGCTATCATGTTACGCTGTTCTCTGGTCAGTTTTATATCAAATCGGTTGGGAGTGGAGCTACTAAGTTTGGCTCCAGTAAGCCATATCATGCCGTGTTCATAATCAATATCATCATATATTACAAATCTTTCCAAATCTATACTTTCAAAGTCAATCACAGGCTCTGTATCATCGTGGTGCTCTCCGATAAATGCTAGTTTCATAAGGGAATTTTTATGGCTATAGCTGAGGTCTGCAGTGTTTTTTAAGAGGAGAGGTCTAGAGTTATTCAGGAGAAATTCTTCTGATAGAACAAATTGGCTATCTATTCCTGGTCTTATGCCACCACCGTCATTTGTTTTGATTCTCAAAAGAACATTCTCTGAATAAAGTCTTCCCACATCTTCCATGGATTTCCAGTTGAAGTAGATAGAATTTGTAACTACCTCACCATCGTAGCGCGTTAGGATCCCGTTTAACTGGTAATAGTCCTCGGGATTTGACGATACGGTAACAGCCCCGTAACTGGAGATGACCACAGAATCGATACTTGCTTTTTCCCAGTTTTGTCCATTAAGAGAATACTCTATTCGCATTCTTAATAAATCGCCATCTTTGTCTGTGACTTCTGTTAAAACCTCAAAATAACCGCTTCCGTCTTCAGCGTGTATCGGAGTGTGAGTGAAGGAAGCTTCCGGAGGATATCCAGTCCTATCCGAGTCTGTTGAGGAGTGGTTTTCGTAGCCGAATGTATCGTACACCCAGATAACGCCCCAGTAATTGGACATCTCGGAGAGATTGAATGTTGTAGTTGAAATTGTAGTTCTTTCAGAAATTGTAAGATAAGATGCGTTTTCAATATCCTTATTAAGAACACAATCCACCCCAATCGAGGAGTACCAAAGTTCGTAATGACTGAAATTTTGCTCCATAGAGTAGTTTACCTCAGTCCACATCCAATCTATAGAATTTGCCGAGGGATTTGTTGCATTCAGGGCTCCTGTTATAGGCTTGCTGGTATCTGTCCTAATCGCTCCAAACAGGGGAGACGAGCTGATATCTATCGAATTGTCGGATATGGAAAGGGCAACATATATATCAGAGTGATCTGAGTCTGGAATATCAATTCCAGCATTCCATACAAAAGTAAATTGAGATGCTTCGGGTTTTAAGGAGAGGGTTGTATCATGAAAAGGGTCATCCTGGACTGGAGTCATCGAAATATTCGTTCCTTCGGGGCCTATCCTGTAGTAGCATTCGTCAAGCAGGTAATTAGCAGTATCCTTATCATTATCGTATGCCTCAAACACTATATCCACAAGTCCAGAACCATCCCGCCTCTGGTCGGCAGACACAATGCTTATTATGGGGGTATGGTTTGTTTTTTTGAGTCTTGCCGGAGAAAATGAAAAGTTCCCGAACGAATCGTAGGAGAAAAGAGAGAAATAGTAAGTAGTGTCTGAAAGAAGCCCGCTAATTTCTATGGTCGAATTTCCATCGAAATCCCTTTCACCTAGCGGGGAAAAAGTTTTTTGATCAATATATCCGTCATAATTTTCTGGGGTATGCGACGGGGCTACATTAGCTTTCCAAAAGAGAATATATTCAACAAAATTAGCGTCTTCTGCAGGGGCGCCAAAACCAAGGGTGATGGTAGTAGAAGTGAAATCTTCAGTCGCTGTTAAAGTCCCTGGCGGTCGAGGGTTTTTGTTGTCAATACTAAATTATCCCGATGTAACAATTGAGCTTGCCCCGTGGATATCTGAGACCTTGAATCGGATCCTAACAGAATCAGACTTAAGACCTTCTCTTAGACTTTCAGAAGTTTGCCATACAAATGAGTAATTTTCTCCCCACTCATCTGAAGCTTGAAAGTAGTCTCCTCCCCGGTCTGGCCAGTCTCCCATGAGGCTAGCGCTATCATCGTCGATCCCCATCCAGTCTGCTGTGGAAGAGGTAGAATACTCAAATTCAGTTAAAAAACAGTCGTTAGCCTCCAAATCTCTGATAGAAAAACTTATGTTTGTTAAAAATCGTGATGATTCAAGATATTTTAACTCTGGCTCAGTCTGGAAATGAGAGGCCAGGTCGCCTTGAACTAGCGAACTAATATTTCCCTCTGGAGGCGTATTATAAATCTGTACATCTGACCATTCTCCCTGTTTTTTAGAGGTGTCTATTGATTGAACCTGCCAGAAATAAGTCTGTGGGGGTATGGAAAGGTAAACATAGGTGGATCTTCCAATGTTCCCCCAAAATGACCCAGCATGATCGCTTGTGCCAATTGCTCCCGAAACCACATTCCACTTGACGCTTTCTGGTGAGGTTCTGGCGTCTGGGTTGGTAGAAATTCGGATATTATATGCCAGTTGATTTGCTGGGGTATGGGCGTCGGAACCGTCTCCCCAGGAAAGTTTTAGTTTTGCTGTGGTCTTAGAGTAGTGTGAACTGAAATTATCCCTTGGTGGTGAAGGG
This sequence comes from Elusimicrobiota bacterium, assembly GCA_012511615.1. GTDB lineage: Bacteria > CG03 > SLGR01 > SLGR01 > SLGR01 > JAAZFS01. The sequence continues at coordinate 4,352 of JAAZFS010000182.1, forward strand.
GGAGTGTTTGGTTCTACCGAGTTGTTAATCAATAAAATATCGTTAGCGCCTTCAATTCCCCTCAAAAGATCCATTCTTCCGTCTCCCGTTAAGTCAAATAGAAGAGTTCTGTAAACCTCTGTGAAAAAAGTACTGGCCATATAAGGATTGAAAGGAGAAGAATTAGAGTTATCATTGTAAAAGATATCATTAAGATAAACTCGGTTTTTTTCTGAGGATTTGCCATTTCCCGTAACATAATCTAATTTTCCGTCAAGGTTTATATCGCCTGCTGAGATTGCCAGAGTAGCATCGAGTTTATCTGTAGAATAAACTAGATCAAAAGTTCCGTCACCATTATTTTTATAATATCTGTCCGTGCATCCAACCTCACTTTCGCCAGATTTTACATAGTTTCCTTCGATGAAATCCCATAATCCATCTGAATTGAAATCTACAGGAGTAATTGCGTATGTATTATCTTCTTCGTCGGATGTCCAACTTAGTTCAAAAGTTCCATCTCCTTTATTTAAATAGAGCTGGTTTGAACCATTGCATCCTATAAGAATATCAGGATAAGAGTCATTGTTAAAATCAATCAGTGTGAGATCATTGACTTTTTTTCCATTTGCATAAGCTACTGGTTGTTCAAAGCTACCATCTTTTTTATTAATGTAAACTTGTATTCCATATGTACCCCCACTCATCCCCTCAACCAAATCCATATAACCATCCCTGTTTAGGTCAGCAGCGGAGAGAGCCTTGCTAGCTACGCTTGTATAGTCGGATAGTTTGCCAGAATATGTGAAATTCCCGAATCCATCATTTAGATATATGTCAATTTGCTCATGTGGCGACTTAACATTAGTCACAACCAAGTCAAGATTTCCATTGTTATTTGTATCTATTAACAGAAGTGCCTCGGGGTAGGTCTGGGTTTCATCGGCTATAAGCTGTTGGTGAAAAGTGCCATCTCCTTGGTTTATGTAGGCGTATATTCTTCCTGGGCCGTAGGAGGCAACAATAAAATCAGTTAGTGAATTATTGTTGATATCACCAGCAGCAAAGGCTGCCATATCATTTGAGTGACCGTCAAATTCCAAGGCTTTAATAAAATGGTTCATCTGAAAATTTTCATAATACAGTTTTTCTGATGAATCCTCTGGAAAAGAAGGCGTATCATTTTCATCCCAAGTTATGACTGACCAGTAATATACTTTATTCGATTCAAGTGGGTCACCCTCATAAATAGCGGAAGTATTAATGGATTCTATTTTGGTAGAATCCCACATATTCCCTATTCCAATCTCGACATTAAATGAACTATCGCCCACTATTATCCGGTAGGCAGTTTGATTGCCTGTTGGCACCCAGGAAAATGTGGGGTTAGGGTTTTCTAGGCCGCCATCGTTGAGATTATCTTGTATCTCAGGGTCGAATATAAAATTAGTAGGTTTAACCATACCATCTACAAGTAGATTTGTCGGGGGGGACATAGCCCAAGTAAAAGGTGATACTAGAAGAATCACCGCAAGCAGAGACAATAATATTGGATATAGTTTTTTTTCCATCAAAATAAAGCAGTCAAAGTAGCGTTTTGGTTTATTATAATTGTTTTTAATTTAATAGACAAGTGGACGCACATTTTATTTTATTTGATTTTTACAATCCTGAGTGATATAATTTTCTTGAAAAAATTCAAATGTTGGCTAGCACTTATTGGCAATCCGGCAGGTATCTATGCCGGAGTTTTTATAGAGGACTACAATTTAAATGAATTACGATAAGGATATCAGAAAAAAATTCCGCGATTACTTCGATGAGAAAGCACATTTATGGCATGAGTCTATGAGTCTCATTCCCGATGATCCGACTATGCTTTTTACAACTGCTGGTATGGTTCAGTTCAAAAAACATCTTCTTGGTGAAAGCGGAAAACTTAAAAGAGCCTCGTCCATTCAGAAATGTCTTAGGACAACTGATATCGATGAGGTTGGGAAAACTACAAGACATCTGACCTTCTTTGAGATGTACGGTAATTTTTCTTTTGGTGATTATTTTAAAAGGGAAGCGATTGCTTGGGCCTGGGAGTTTTTAACTGATCACTTAGAACTTGATAAGGAAAAAATCCACGCTACGGTATTTGAGACCGATGATGAAGCTTTTGCTCTATGGGAGGAAATAATACCTTTTGAAAGAATACATCGGCTTGGGGCAGAGGATAATTTCTGGAATATGGGCGATACTGGTCCATGCGGTCCCTGTTCTGAAATACTTTATGACCGAGGTGAAGAGTATGGGTGTAGTTTGCCAGAATGTGCTCCGGGTTGTGAATGCGACAGATATCTGGAGGTTTGGAACCTTGTATTTGCCCAGTATGATAGGCAGAAAGATGGTAGTTTGAAGGACCTCCCAAAGAAAAATATTGATACTGGTATGGGACTGGAGCGCTTAAACCAAATTCTAATGAGTGGAGATAGCGTTTTTGATACCCCAACTTTAAAGCCACTTATTGATAAGGCCCAGAGCGAAGCTCCTAAATTTAATCTTCTTTCGGCAAAAATACTTGCGGATCATTCTCGTGCTGCGGCTTTCATGATAGCAGACGGACTTTCCCCTTCAAATGAGGGTAGGGGCTATGTTTTAAGAAGGCTTCTTAGGCGGGCCGCTCTAGAAACTAGGCGTCTCGGTTATAAGGAAGCTTCTGTTTGGAACTACGCCTCGTTTGCCATTGATATGATGTCGGATTTCTATCCTCTTCTAAAGAAAAGAGCAGACCACATATTGCTTGTCTGTAAAAAGGAAGAGGAGGCTTTTTATTCAACCATTGAATCTTCTGGGAAAATACTCAATGAGTATATAAGTCGGATGAAAGAGAGTGGTCAAACTGAACTTTCTGCAGATAAGGTTTTTAAGCTCTATGATACTTATGGTCTGCCCGCGGACATAACCGAAGAGATTCTTATGAAAGAATCACTAAAGATGGATCGGAAAGGTTTTGAAGTTTTACTAAAAGAGCGCTCGGAAACTACCGATTGGAAGACACATGAATCGAAAGAATCCTACTATGAAGAGATTAAGGATTTAGAACCAACAGAATTTGTTGGATATACCTCGCTTTCCTCGGAGGCTCGACTGATGAAAATTATCGATGGTGGAAAGGGAATTGTTCTTGATAAGACACCTTTCTATGCTGAGGCTGGTGGTCAGGCGGGAGATATGGGAATAATTCAAGGGGAGCGGGGGGAGTTTATGGTTGAAAATACTCTTGAAGAAGAGGGCGTTTATATTCATAAGGGATCTTCTACTGGAGACTTTAAAGAAGGAGACTTGCTGAGGGCTTTGGTTGATTGCGATAGTCGCCGTGCATCTGAAAGAAACCACACAGCAACCCATATTCTCCAGAGCGCTCTAAGAGAAATTCTCGGGGATCACGTCCAGCAGAATGGATCCCTGGTTGGGCCCGACCGTCTTCGATTTGATTTCACCCATCCCGAAGCTCTGACTGATAAAGAAATACAGATTATTGAAGATAGAGTTAATGCCATCATACTGAAAAATCTCCCAGTTGAGGCGGATGAAATGAGTCGACATCAAGCGGAAAAGAAGGGCGCCCTTGCTTTCTTTGGAGGGAAGTACGGTGAGAGAGTGAGAGCCGTTAGCCTTGGAGATGCCGGTGATATAAGTATTGAGCTCTGCGGAGGGACCCACTTAAGATATACAGGAGAGGCAGGATTTTTCAAAATAATTTCTGAGAGCGGGGTTGCTGCAGGAGTTAGGAGAATTGAGGCCTTGACAGGTATTAAAGCCTTGGAATATGTCAGGAAACTTGAGAGTCTTCTGAATGATTCCGCTCGACTCTTAAAAACTCCATCTGAGGCTCTTGTAGAACGGATTGAGAAACTCCAGGAGGAGCTAAAGGATGCCCACCATAAGATAAACAGCTTAGAAAACAAAATTGCCTCTGGCGGTTCCGCTGAAGAAAAGAGGGTTACAGGCAAGGATGCAACTTTAATTATCAAGGAGTTTCCTTCAGTAAAGGCTGGAGTTATGCGGGGCTGGACTGATAGGGCAGTGAATGATAATTCAGCTGCTGCTTTTGCCTATAGTATTGCTGATGGCAAGGTTAGTATGATTTTAAAACTCCCCCTTTCCCTAAAAGATAAATATAACGCAGGAAAAATCATTTCCGAAATTGCTTCCATAGTTGGTGGTAAAGGTGGCGGCCGTCCCGATATGGGGCAGGGTGGTGGTAATGAACCCCAGCAAATAGAATCTGCACTCATCCGCCTCCAAGACATCTTCCAATCGGGGACGGATGTGAAAATGTGAAGGTTTTTTCTGGAGAATTGTTAAACCTGTCATTAAATAGTATCATTAAAGGATCAATTTAGTGCGCCCGTAGCTCAGTTGGATAGAGCGTATGCCTCCGGAGCATAAGGACACAGGTTCAAATCCTGTCGGGCGTACCAGATAACTTATCAAAAACCATGAAACAGAAAGAAAACAGAGAGATAATACCGCTGCCACCAAAAAAACTTATTGTAGGAGTAGTGGGGGGAAGCCGTGTTGAACCCGCAATATATGAAGAGGCCCGTCGGGTAGGCAAAGGAATTGCCCGTGCCGGATTTCTTCTTGTCTGTGGTGGAATGGGGGGAGTCATGGAGGCTGCTTGCCGAGGAGTATTTGAGGGCGGTGGCACTAGCATAGGTATACTTCCTGGTTCTCGGCGCGCAGAGGCTAACCCATATGTAAATATTCCCATTGCTACATCAATGAGCCATGCTAGGAATGCCATAATTGTCAGGACTGCCGAAATAGTCGTTGCCATAGATGGAAGGTATGGAACACTTTCAGAAATTGCCCTTGCTCGCTCCATGGGAAAACGTGTCCTCGGACTTTATAGCTGGGAGGATATACCTGGGGTTGAGAGTTTTAGGAATGCGGATGAAATTATTAGGGAGCTAAAGACCTTTGCGGGCTCTTATTCAGAGAGTTAAAGGAGCATCGGTAGAGATACCGGATAGCCGCTCATCCATCTCTCTTGGTCTTCTGGTGCTTCTTGGAGTAAAGAAGGGAGATGGTCGGGAAGAGGCCGAGTACCTTGCGGATAAGACATTAAACCTTAGGATTTTTGAGAAATCGTCTGGTCGTATGGAATACTCAGTTAAAGATATCAAGGGTGAGATTCTTGTTGTTTCCCAGTTTACTCTTTATGGAGATACCCGGCGTGGTCGGCGTCCGAGTTTTTCCGAGGCTGCCGAGCCGAGTCTGGCGATGGAACTCTTTGAGTATTACATCGAATGCTTGAAAGCATCTTCTCTCACTGTCAAGAAAGGATATTTTGGTCAACATATGCTATTGAATATAGAAAATGATGGTCCGGTAACTCTAATGATTGAGAAGAGTAAATGAAACACTTTTCCAAAGAGACTTTTTTACCAGTTCTTTTTCTGGTGCTTACGACCGTTCTTAGCATTTTTACTCACTTGCAAATGCCTAGGACAGGTATATCTTCAGAGAGGCTTATGCATCTGCACTATCATATGGGAATATTTAGAATTTCCGGTGATGAAAATAAGTTTACTGAAAATCCTACTGGGCGTGTTTTTTATGAGGATAAACCTGTTGTTGGAATTGGCGGCGAAGAAACTATAGAATTCACATACTCCAATAAAGATAAGGATTGGAGTGGAATTTTTCCTATACCCTGGAGCGCTCCTAATGGTTTTTATACCCTAGAACTTGATGACGGGTCCTCTCTTAGATTTCTGGTAAAATCGCGTCTGCCTTATGATTCAAAAGATAAGGTTCTTAAAGTAATGAATCTTGAGAATACACGCAGGATTTCGCGTTTAAATTACCCCCTTCCTTCTGGAGAACAAGTGGGGTATGGCTCGATATTTGAATGGGTAAAATATCTGGGAGGAAATACCTTATGGTATCTTGGCGGGCAGACCGCATCCTATAATCCAGGAGATTTAGATATTGACTTCCCATGGCTTAAACCGAATGTCCAAACTCTTGAGGAGTTTGCTTCTGCTGCAAAAGAGAGTGGTATTGATTTTGTGGCTTGGTTAATTTGCTATAGAGCATTTGGCCTTAGTAGGCTGAAGCCCGATCAATATAACTACAGCATGAATTACCGCGGAGGTAAAATTGTAGAATCAGATGGAATATCGATAAAGGACGTCCGACGACTCCGGCATATAAAAGAATTTGTTGATTATCTGAATAAAGTGGAGGATATTGATTATATAGGCTTGGATTATATTCGTCCTTCTGGAGGTGCCTTTGAGCTTGTGGACGACTTTGTAGGAAGCATGAGAATTAAGACCCCCGAGGGCTTTGAAAAACTCTCTCACCACGAAAGAATGGAATGGCTAGGAGCACTGGTATCGCGGCAGACAAATCGCGATTTTGAGATTACAGAAAAATGGAATTGGTGGCGTGCTCACAGAGTTTCTTTAATAATTAATGAAATAAGGGAGTCTGTCGAGTTGAAGAAGCCGCTTTGGGCGTTTGTTTTAAGCTGGGAACTTGGGCATCAGCACGGTCAGGATCCAGTGATGTTTACTGATGCGGGAATAGATTATCTTTCGATAATGATGTATGAGACCGATGCGCGCAGATTCAATCATCTTATAAAAGAATGGGAAGCGGGAACAAAAGGCTTTAAACTTAATCTAATACCGGGAAATCAGATAGATTGGCCGCTTCATCAAAATACAGTATATCCGTCTGGTCCTGAGGAGTTTACCAGGAGAATTGATTCGTCTATAGAACATCTGAAAGACAATATTCAGGGTGTTTTTATTAATGATTTATCAAGGGCATTTGCTGGCCGGCGTGGTCCCTATACCTCCAAAGAGTGGCTTATGGCTGCCGGTGATGCTTATAGACGCTCCGATTTAGGGAATAAATTGAATATTGCTATAGAAATACCAGAGTCTAAAACCCATCTTGACCAAATAGAAGGTGTCGTTATACTGGAAAACATCAGCAATAAGGAAATAAAGAATATTACGCTAGATTTTCCTGATTTGGAGGGTCTGAATATAACTCCAAAGAAGAGGGTAATTGAACACTTGGATTCTAGTTCAAGTGCGGCAATAGGTTTTCGGGTAAGAATAAATTCTGATTCTTCAAGGCGACTTGGAAGATATATGCTTGCCGCGCGTGCAGTGACTGGAGAAGGTGATACCCTAGTAGCTTATTCCTCCATATGGGTGAAGGGACATCCACCAGATCCCGGCTGGGAGTACAGGTAATTGGAGAAAAATTATGAAAGAGTTTAGCTTAAAAGAAAAGCAGGATCTTCTTAAATCTGCCCGCGGAAGCATTAAAAAATATTTAGGTTTGGAAGATGATTCATCCAGTATTTTAGAAGAAGGAAATCTCTCTCTTGAACGGGGGATTTTTGTAACTCTTCATAAACAAGCAGGTCTTCGCGGATGCATAGGCTATATTTATCCTCAGGGGAAACTTCTTTCATCTGTCCGTAAACTCGCCCTTGAGGCAGCTTTCCGAGACCCGAGATTTTTACCGCTATCCAGGGAAGAGCTTTCTGAGGTTGATATAGAAATTTCAGTATTAACCGTTCCAAAGAGAGTTGTTTCACCCTACGATATAAATCTTGGCGAGGACGGCGTTATAATAAAA
>JAAZFS010000183.1 GCA_012511615.1 Elusimicrobiota bacterium
GGCGTTTTGAAGAAGTGGGAAATTTCTCTTCTTCGCTATTCTTAACTATTATCAAGGCCCCAGAAATCTGGTCTCTTAATCTTAGGGGTGCGCAGAGTGCAGTCAGAAGTTCGCCCGGCATACCCTCTTCAATCGTATCTTCACTTATCAAGGGCATGACATCCTCAGTATTAAGCCATTCTGGAACCTGTCTTACAACTTCTTCTTTTACTATCATCTCTGCTAGGGGGGACAACTTCCAGGAAGATTTAACCTCATAGACCCCAGTATCTGGATCCCTTAGTATTATCATACCTCCGTCAGCCTTGGTTGATTTTACGCAGGAGGCAAGAATTAGAGTCAGAAGTTCAGGTAGACCTATACCCTCCGTCATTCTCTTAGATACCCTATGAAGCTCAGTCTGAACCTGGCGTTCCACCAGAAGATTTCCCAGCATTCTTCTTGTAATTCCCCCCATCAGTTCTATCCCAAGATTTTCCGATAGAACATTAAGCTCTTCTTCAAGATCAGGATCACTTGTGAAATTCAATACTGCATCAGGATGTTTTTCTGGAGAGATATAGTTTTTCCAGTTATCTGAAACTTCTATCCCCAATCTTTCGGCAAGCCGAATACCAGCTGAATTGGAGTTTTGATCCACCACAGCCAGTATTTTTACACCTGGGTCCTCATTGAGTATTTCTATGGTAGCCAGACCTCGGCGTCCGCCACCTATAATAAGCACTCTATATTTTCTTTTATCTCCGCTCGTACGCATAAGTTTTAAGTTTACAACTCTCTATGATTGATGTCAACTTTAATTTTCTCTATATCCAAAGCAATTTTTTCAACAAGTTGGTTTTTTGAGCCAAAACTGAGTGGTTTTCTTATAGTCTTCAGGAGCCTTACTCCTATGGGTTTCATGGCCTCAGGCCGCTTGGCTCCCAGTAGATGTATCTCCACAGTCCGACGCCTCTTCTTTAGTCCAACCACATTAATATCACCTATATAGCAGGCCCCATATACTCCACTTTTCTTTAGGGATGAATCCAGGATAACCTCAGCTGTAAAAACCCCTAAAGGAAGAAGCTTATTCTCTAACACTGAGAAATTAATCGTAGGATAACCAAGCTTTTTTCCATCTCCTTCACCTCTCACCTGATTGCCAAGAAAAAAATAATCTCTTCCAAGAAGCTTTGCAACCTCCGAGAGATTTCCAGCAATAAGTTCTTCACGAATTAGAGTAGAAGATATTTTTTTTCCATCGGATTTCTTTAAGTCAATTATTTTCACCCTATCGGGCAATGAAGATTTTAAAGTAGCAACATCACCCTCTCGGTCTTTTCCATAGCGGAAATCTCTCCCCACAGTAACACTGACTGCCTTAAGGTTATGAGCCAAATAACTGTCAGTAAAATAAGATTTGCTCCAGTTCATCCACTCGTCATTTCCCTTAAGTATCAGAACCTTTTTAAAACCAGTTTCACGGAAAAGTTCCAGTTTCTCTTCTGTAGTTGTCAGTAGATCATTCTTCGAAAACTCAAATGTAACTACCGCAGGGCTTGCTCCTAAGTCCGCCGCCTTTTTCAGCACATCATCGGCAATTAGTCTGTGGCCCAAATGAAACCCATCAAAATTACCTATACAGATTGAGAGCGGCTTTGGAGATATGTAGCTTTCGGCATTTCTTATAACTTTCACAGATTAAAAACCCTCCTTGCCCTAAAATTGTCATTTTCTTTTTCTACCAGAGCAATCAGCTCCCCTCCCTCCGAATAGGCAGGAAACACCCCTGTAGAAATATTTCCATTTTTTTCAAGAATATCATTTTCACTAAAACCTATACCGTGTTTTAATCTGGAAGCTGCGGAAGAATTGAGAGTTATATTTGGAAAACTTTTCAGGGCTTCTCCAAGCGGAGTATATCCTTTTTTATAATCTTCTGGAATTACGGAATTTTTTAAATAGAAACTTCCTACCGAAATCCTTGAAAGTTCCTTTAAGTAGGCTCCGGTAGAGAGATTTCCCCCTATATCCCTGGCTAAGGCTCGAATGTAGGTACCTGATGAGCATCGGACTCTGATTTCTAGTAAGGGATAGTCTATTTTCTCTATCTCTATCTCATATATTTCAGATTCCTGGATACGCTGAGGAGGCGTCCCCCCTTCTCTTTTTATTTCATAGAATTTTTTTCCATCAATTTTTTTGGCGCTATAGTCAGGGACCAAATGCCTGTAATCTCCCTTAAAAGATTTAACTACCTGGCTTATTTTGCTTTCTGTAGGTTGGAGAGCATTGGTGGGTTCAATCCTACCGGTAGAATCAAGTGTATCGGATAGGGCTCCAAGACAAATAAGTGCCCGGTATTCTTTATCAAGACCTATAAAAAGACGAGAGGCTTTTCGGGCTTCACCTGAAAGAACAATCATTACTCCCGAAGCGAAAGGATCCAGTGTTCCTGCATGTCCGGATTTTCTTATCCCTGAAATCTTTCTGACCTGCTCAAGTAAATCGTGGGAGGTAAGCCCAGCAGGCTTACAGATATTGAGAATTCCGTCCATCAAGAAATATTAGGCGAGTTCGTCTAGCTTCCTTTCCAGAAGCGGGATTATCTCATTGACGGCGTCATCAAGACTTCCCTTGAAAGTACATCCGGAGGCATTATGATGCCCCCCTCCACCATAAATTTCTGAAATACTACCTACATCAAGGAGGCCTTTTGAACGAAAAGAGACCTTTACACCTTCAAGGCCTTTAATTTTTCTAAAAAGCACCCCAGCATCAGCACCGCGAATATTCCGTGCATAATTTACTAAGCCTTCGGTATTTTCATCCAGTCCGCCGGACTCTTCCATCATCTCTGGAGTTAAAACCATGTAACCCACCCGGCCAGATGAAGAAAGCTTTAGGCTATCAAGTGCTTTAGCGGTTAGCTTAAGTTTGTCATAACTTTCGCTCCCGTAGATTTTTGTGGCAACATCTACAGGTGAGACATACTCTAAGAGCTCGGCTGCCAGAAGGTGAGACTGGGGGTTGGTGTTTTGTTCCTGAAAACGATTTGTATCAGTAAGTAGTCCAACATATATGCTGAGGGCAAAATCCTTATCAATCTCTGTACCTGCCACCTTGGCCACATTCATAATGAGTTCTGCAACCGATGAAACCTCGGGCCTAACATAATTAATACTACCAAACATCTGGTTGTTTTGGTGGTGATCTATACAGATGAGTTTTTTGGAAAGTGAAGGAAGATTTCCAGCTCCCTCCAACCTATCTAAATTTGAACAGTCTATAACAAAACAAATATCTCTTTCCTCAGTCTGTTTGGAATATTCTATTTTATGGAAGTTTTTTAAAAAGTTATAGTTTTCAGAGGGCTTAGTTGGAGAGACTGGCCTAACATCTAATCCCATATCGCTTAATATTTTGTAGAGTGCCACACCGCCGCCCAAGGCATCTCCATCAGGTCGCGCATGCCAGCTGATATACGCAGTAGAGGACTCTTTTATGGCCCCAATTATTTCATTTATCGTTTCAAGGTCATTCTTGGCTATCTTGTTTTGCATCTTTTTGAGCCCTCTCATCTTTAATTTTTTCTAATATCATATCTATTTTGTGTGCCTGAGCAGGTAGTTCATCATAGTAGAGCCTTACTTCTGGAACATACTTCAGTACAACCCTTGATGCCAGGCGTCTTCTAAGAAATTTTTCTAGGTTTTTTATTATGTTTACCTGTTTTGAAAACTCCTTAGTTCCCCCCCTCACTGTAAAGTAAACTTTTGCTATTCTTAAATCGTTTGATAGGTCGATTCCGGTAAGTGTGACGACTCCCATTGAAGGATCAGAAACCTCTTCGATTATTATATCTCCGAGCGCCTTTATGAGTACGCTTGATACTTTCTCTGACCGAATACTCTTTTTTCTCAATGCTTGTCCCTTTATGCAGTCTTCTTAGCGAAAATAGGTCCCTATACTATCTTTAGCGGACCTCATTCAAGCTTCTCTGCCTTTGCTGGATTTCATAACTTTCTATAATATCCCCTTCATGGACATCATTGAAGCGTTCTACATTTATTCCACACTCAAAACCTGCAGCAACTTCAGAGACATCATCCTTAAACCTCTTAAGGTCAGCAAGGCGACCCTCAAAAACGATTCTGGAGTCTCTTATGACTCTAGCCAGAGCATTTCGGCGAATAACTCCACTGATAACACCTGAGCCTGCAATAGTTCCGATTCCACTGATGGTATAAACTTTCTTAACTTCTGCCCGTCCGAGCGATACTTCTTTCTCTTCTGGATCCAGCATACCTTCAAGAGCCTTACGAATATCATCTATAATTTCGTAAATAATCCGATAGGTGCGTACCTGTATTCCTTCTCTTTCAGCCTCTTTCTTCATAGAGCCAGGAATACTTATATTAAAACATATAATTATGGCATCTGAAGCCGAAGCAAGCATAATATCCTTCTTGGTGACTGCTCCTACGCCACTATGAATAACTGAGATGGATATTTCCTCAGTTTTCATTTTTGTTAAAGAATCCTTTATTGCCTCAAGAGAACCAGCAACATCGGATTTAAGAATTATCCGAAGTTCCTTCTGCTCTTCACCAAGAAGCTGACGCCTCAAGTCTTCTAGCGTCATTTTTCCTCCGACATCGGCGCCCTGCTCTTTAATCATTTCAAGACGCATGTCTGAAATACGCCTGGCCTCTGCCCGGTCAGCTAAAACCGTAAAAACATCTCCAGCATCAGGCATAGCATCGAAGCCCATTATCCTGACAGGTGTCGAGGGAAGAGCTTTTTTGAGCTTTTTTCCCGTATGATCACTCATTGCTCTGATTCTGCCCGGCGCTGTTCCGCAGATAAATGAATCCCCTACTTTCAGTGTTCCTTCCGTAGCAATGACTGTTGCAGTGGCCCCTATTCTCCTATCAAGCTCGGATTCTACGACGACGCCTCTTGCGGGACCATCTACTGGAGCCTCTAACTCCATCATCTCAGCCTGAAGAATAACCATATCCAGGAGTTCGTCCACATTTATATTCTCTTTTGCCGAGATTTCAACGCTCAAGACCTCGCCACCCCAGTCTTCCGTAAGAATATTGTGCTGTGAAAGCTGATGTTTAACATTCTGTGAATTAAAAGTGGGAAGGTCCAACTTATTTATGGCTACAATTATTGGGACTCCTGCGGCATGGGCGTGGTTTATGGCTTCCACTGTCTGAGGCATAACCCCATCTTCACCAGAGACCATCAGAATAACCATATCGGTAATCTGGGCTCCTCTGGCCCTCATTGCCGTAAAGGCCTCATGACCAGGGGTATCAATAAATACAATATCGCCCTTGTCTTTTATAGTGACTTTGTAAGCACCTATATGCTGGGTTATCCCTCCGCGTTCACCAGCAATAACATTGGTATTTTGGATAGTGTCCAGAAGTTGGGTTTTTCCATGGTCAACATGACCCATGACGGTCACCACCGGAGCCCGAGGCTTAAAGTCTTTTCGGACTTCATCGTCGGCTTCATTAAATATATCTTCAAGCTGTGCATCATACCCCAACGACTCTAGGACTAACTTTGCATTCTCAATATCTGGTCTCTGATGTTCAGACACAATTATGTCAAATTCTTTAAAAGCAGCGAGAAGCTCTTCAAAGGATGTATCAATAGAAGAGGCTATGTCGGCAACTGTCATCGTGGAATTTATATTTATTTTCTTTAAAGAAGACGGTTTTGGTGTTTCTTTTACAGGTTTTGCAGCAGGCTCTTTTTTAGCTACTGGGCTGGGAATTTCTTCCTTTTTTTCCGGCACAGGTTTAACTGGCTTTTTCTCACTTTTCGGCTTGGTTTTTATATCTTCTTTCTTAGGTTCTTCAGCTGGCGCGGGCGGTGTTTTTTGTTCTTTAAAACTTTCTTTAATAAGCTCCGCCTCCTCCTGACTGACAGTAGAGGAATGCGATTTTGCCGGTATTCCTAATTCATTGGCTTCTTCGATAATCTCGCTATTTTCCAGATTAAGCTCCCGAGCCAATTCATATATTCTTATTCTCTTCCCCATCACTATTCCTCTTTATTCCTCACCTTCTACTGCTTCTTTTGCTGCAGCGATTATCTTTTCAGCAGTCTTTTCTCCGATACCCTCCACCACGGCAAGAGCCGCAGGATCGGAAGAAGCTAGCTTTGAAATACTATCAAATCCGCTCTCCGTCAACAGCCGGGCCGTTACCTCGCCCACTCCAGGCAGATTCAATATATCCGTATAATTTTTTTCAAAATTTTCTTTCTCAAGAAGCTTCATCTGAGATTCAGACTGTATATCGATATGCCATTTAGTAATTCTAGCAGCAAGACGGACATTTTGACCGTTCTTTCCTATGGCCAGAGAAAGCATATCTTCAGCAACAACAATACGGGCCTCTTTATTCAATTCATCTACTATAACAACTTCCTTAACCGTTGCCGGACTAAGAGAGTTTGAAAGATACTCTTTCACATTATCAGAGTACTTAATTAGATCCATCCTCTCTCCGCTAAGTTCATTTATTACCGATTGCACCCTGACACCATTAATCCCTACACAAGCCCCTATGGGATCTACACGGCTGTTTGTACTTCTTACAGCAACCTTACAACGGACACCGGGATCTCTGACAATTTTAACGATTTCCACCACTCCTTCAGCAATCTCGGGAACCTCAAGTCTGAGAAGACCAGAGACAAGCCCTGGGTGGGTTCTTGAAACTAATATCCTTGGGCCTCTTGCTCCAGGCAAAACCTCTACAATATAGACCTTCAGAGTCTGCCCCCTGAATAATTTCTCATTTCTCATCTGCTCGCGTTCAGGCATTATAGCTTCAGCACGACCGATTTCCAGGATACAGGCTCCGTTAGCAAAACGATAAACGGTCCCGGTTACAATCTTTCCCTGCTTCTTTTCGAATTCTTGAAAGATGTTTTCCCGCTCGTTCTCTCTCATTTTTTGAACTATTATCTGCCGGGCTGTCTGAGCAGCTATCCGGCCAAATCGGTCCGCATCAATCTCAACTTTAACGGTATCCCCCACAACCACTGCAGGATCAATCTGCAGAGCCTCAGTCTTTTCTATTTCCCGGGCATCATCAGAAACGGTAGTTACTACTTCCTTGTCTACAAAAACTCTAATTTTTCCAGACTCGGCATCAATTTTGGCCCTGTAATTAAGCCCTCTGTCCGAATCATGTTTTCTGAAAGCAGAAGTCAGGGCACCCTCTACCATTTCAAGAAGCTCCCCACTAGGAATCCCCTTTTCTGTCTCTATCTGTTCTAATACAGGTCTTAAATCATCCATTATATCTTAACCTCTAAATTTGCACTTGCTATATTATCAAACTCAATCTCTGTTAGACCGACGTTAGGAATATCTAACTTAACTATTCCTTCCGGACTTATTCCTTCAAGCAGGCCGGAAAAATTTCTTTTACCCGATACAGGAGCATAGAGTTTTATCCTAACGTCTCTCCCACTGAAACGAGCAAAATCCTCTTTCTTCTTTAATGGCCTCTCTAGGCCAGGAGAAGAAACTTCCAATCTATAATTACTTAGAGGAACTTCTTCCGATAGCTTCTCCAGTTCAAACTCATAGAGATTGGATATTTTCTCACAATCCGAAAGAGTAATTCCCCCTTCCTTGTCAGCAAATATCTGGATGTACCAGTTTCTTCCTCTTTTACCAAAATTCAAATCAACAAATTCATATCCTGCGTCGGATATAATTTTTTCTGCAATTTTCCGTAATTTTTCTGTTTTACTACTCATATTTTTATCTTATATAATCATTAAAAAATGTGGCATCGCTGCCACATCCAACATTTTATAACATATATGGGAACCCATTTCAAGCTAAACCCTTAGGCCAACTCCTTGATTTAAAGGAGTTTCTTAAGAGTCAA
>JAAZFS010000184.1 GCA_012511615.1 Elusimicrobiota bacterium
GAGAATATAATAGCAGTTAAAGGATCAGTTCCCGGACCTACAAAATCAGTTCTTTTCATAAGTAGAAGCCAGAAAGTGAAAGTAAAATGAATATTTCAGAAAAGAAAAATAGTATTGCAGAAATACCGGCTCTACCGGATATATTAAAGAATATAAGTAACGGAGATGTCGTTTTGTATGAAACGATTGTGGCAGAATTAGCTAACCGTCGTCAGGCAAATGCCCACACAAAAGATAGGTCGCAAGTGTCTGGTGGTGGTAAGAAACCATACAGCCAGAAAGGTACCGGAAGAGCCCGTGCAGGAAGTAGTCGTTCGCCCATATGGAGAGGCGGAGGAGTTACTTTTGGGCCGACAAATGAGCGAAATTATAACCATAAAATAAGCAAGAAGAAAAGGAAACTGGCTCAACTTGTGGCTTTTGCCCGTCGTCATGAAGAGGGAAATCTCTTTGTTTCTGACAAACTCATGCCCACGGAGCCCAAGACCAGATTAGCGGCATCAATACTAAATGAAATTTTTCCTGACGGCCCAGGCAAAGTTCTGATACTGGTAGAAAAAGGTACGGAAGACTTAAGAAAAGTCTACCGGAATATCCCTGGTGTTTCCGTTACTTTGTGGGAGAATGCTAATTCCTATAGAATTATCTCGCACGACAATGTAATCTTTACGGAAAAGGCCTGGCAAGAATTTACAGGCTCAGAAGCCGGAGATAAAAAATGAGTGTAAAATTTAACAATTATAATATCATAATAAATCAGGTAATAACCGAGAAGTCGGCTAGCGACAGGATGGAACATAATAAATATACGTTTTTTGTTGATCCCCGTGCCAATAAAGTGCAAATCAAAGAGGCTGTAGAGAGTCTCTTTGACGTGAAAGTCCTAAGTGTAAACACGATAAATGTTGCTTCAAAACCGAAAACTATGGGAAGATTTCGGGGCCGGTCTTCCGCGATGAAAAAAGCCACTGTCAGGGTTGCTGAAGGTGGCAGGATTAAACTTATGGAAGGTCCCTAAATGTCAATTAAAAGATATAAACCCTTATCACCAGCAAAAAGATTTGCTACACGTGTTGGCAAATCTGAAATAACAAAGCAAACCCCAGAAAAATCTCTTACAGCTGTAAAGAAAAGAACTGGAGGAAGAAATTCCTTAGGTAGAATCACAGTCCGCCACAGAGGTGGAGGAAGTAAGAGAAAGTATAGAATCATAGATTTTAAAAGGCAGCGGCCTGGTGTAGCAAATGTAATTGCAATTGAATATGATCCCAATCGTTCAGCAAACATTGCACTGATTGAGTATGAAGATAAAACGAAAGCCTATATTTTGGCACCTGAAGGTCTAAAGGTAGGCTATACTGTGGAAAGTTCAGATACTGCACCCCTGCGCACAGGAAATACACGGCCGCTCAAGCATATGCCTGAAGGAACGATTGTTCATAATGTTGAACTAAACCCAGGCCAGGGTGGAATTCTTGTAAGAAGTGCTGGATCTTCAGCGGTTCTTACTTCTAAAGAGGGCAAGTATGCACTTCTTAGATTTCCTTCTGGAGAGGTTAGAATGATAAATTCATCCTGTCGTGCAACAGTTGGCCGGGTAGGAAATATGGACCACGAAAAAATTAATTTGGGATTTGCTGGTGCCAGTCGCCATCGTGGTAGAAGACCCAGAGTTAGAGGAACAGCCATGAATGCTATTGACCATCCCCACGGCGGTGGTCGCGGCAAGAGCAAGGGTGGAAACATACCTTCAACTCCCTGGGGTAAAAAATGCAAGGGTGTAAAGACTCGCAATAAAAACAAACCTTCAGAGAAGATGATTATACGGAGGAAGAAATAAATGTCCAGGTCTGCAAAGAAGGGACCATATGTAGATGCGTCTCTTATAAAAAAGATAAAGAGGGCTCGTGAGAGCGGAACAAGAAAGACTAGTCCGTCCTATGCAAGAGCCTCGATGATAATACCGGATTTTGTAGGATTTACAATACCTGTTCATAACGGTAGAAGATTTATAGATGTCTATATAACAGAGAATATGGTTGGGCATCGGTTGGGAGAATTCTCGCCGACACGGACTTTTCGCGGTCACGGTGCAGTTCACTCTAGGGAAGTAGCAGCGGAGATATCAGAATAATGAGTGGAATAGCAAGAGCAAAATACATCAGGATGAGCCCCAGAAAAGTCAAACTGGTTCTTGATAGAATCAGCGGACAAACTGTTGATGAGGCGTATAAAATACTTAAGGTGATGAATAAACGCGCGGCTCTTCCAGTCAGGAAAGTTCTTGACTCGGCTGTTGCAAATGCGGGTTATATGGGTAATACAGAAGGCGTGAAAATTACCCGGGCCTGGGTCGGACAGGGACCTGTAATGAAAAGACTTCGGCCCAGAGCACGGGGAAGGGCTAATGTATATAAAAAACCGATGTCTCATATAGAGATTGAGGTCAGATAGAGGAGTATAAATGGGACAGAAAGTTCATCCTATAGGATACAGACTCGGAATAAATAAAGACTGGGACTCCAGATGGTTTAATTTAAAGGAGATGCCACGCTTTATAGCCGAGGATTATAAAATTAGAGAATTTATAAGAAAGCGAATTACTGCAGTCGGTATATCAAAAATTATAATCGAGCGTATGGGAGAACTCCTCAGGGTTACTATTCATACCGATAAGCCGGGAGTAATTATTGGAAAAGGTGGGGCTGAAGTGGAAAATATCAAAAGTGAAATTGAAGATATGACCGGCTTTAGAACCCAGATAAATATTGAGCAGATTAAAAAACCCCAGTCAGATGCTGCCCTCATAGCCGAAGCAATTGCCCAGGCGCTTGAGCGCAAGGTTAGCTTCAGAAACATCATGAAGAAGGCTATCTCCAGGGCCGTGCAAGACGGGGTAGGTGGAATTAAAGTCGCTATCAGCGGACGCCTGAACGGAGCAGAAATTGCTCGGACAGAATGGATGAAGGAGGGTCGTATACCTCTTCAGACAATTAGGGCTGATATTGATTACGGTTTCCGCGAAGCAAATACGACTTACGGTGATATCGGAGTAAAAGTCTGGGTTTTCCACGGCGAAATACACGATACCGGAAGTGAGGATACAAGTGAGACCTAGAAAAGTAAAATATCGTGTAAAACACAGGGGACGGATGACGGGGAAAACCATACGTGGTAGCCGCGTTAACTTTGGACAGTATGCCCTAAAGGCGGTTGAACCAGCCTGGATAACTGAGAGACAGATTGAGGCAGCGCGAGTTGCAATAACCAGATATATGAAACGGGGCGGAAAGGTTTGGATTCGAATTTTTCCTGATCACCCTGTCACAAAACAACCTTCAGAAACAAGAATGGGAAAGGGTAAGGGCTCTGTGGAATATTATGCCGCTCGAGTTAAGCCGGGTCGAATTCTGTTTGAACTTGAGGGACTGGAAGAGGATGAAGCTAAAAATGCTATGAAAAGAGCGGCGGCCAAACTGCCAATGAAATGCAGGTTTGCCGTAAGGGGTAGATACCAGTGAAGGCAAAAGATTTAAAGAATGAGACTCTGGAAGCTCTTGAGAGTAAGGTTAGGGAGTCCAGAGAAAAGCTGATGGAACTTAGGTTTCAGCAGTCCGGTGGAACTATCAAAAGCGGAATGGATATACGAAAGACAAAACGCGAGATTGCCCGGTTGTTGACAGTAATAAATGAGAAGAAGAAAGATGAATAAAAAAAACACCCTATATAAGACAACTTCGCGAAAGAGATTGGTTGGTCTTGTTGTTGGAGATGAGCAAGCAAAAACGCGGATAGTAAAGATAGAGCGAAAGATTAGCCATCCGGTTTATTTGAAAGTAATTAGTAAAAATAAAAAATATTATGCTCATGACGAAAAAGAAATTTCGTCACTTGGAGACGAGGTTGTTATTGAGGAATCCCGTCCTATGAGCAGGCTTAAAAGATGGAGAGTTGTTGAGGTTAGAAAATGATACAGCAGGAGAGTGTACTTAATGCTACTGATAATTCCGGAGCAAAGAAGATTCTCTGCATAAGGGTTCTCGGCGGTACTAAAAAAAGATATGGAAGAGTGGGAGATATAATCATCTGCTCCGTCAAGGATGCAATGCCCTCATCAGGTGTCACCAAGGGTGAGATCGTAAGGGCAGTTATTGTTCGCACAAAAGCTTCTATACGGCGAAAAGATGGTACGGTTGTCAGGTTTGATGATAACGGAGCAGTGCTTTTGGATAATAATGACCAGCCCAGAGGAACAAGGGTATTTGGACCCATTGCTATGGAGCTCAGAGATAAGAATTTTACCAGAATAATTTCTCTTGCCCCGGAGGTTGTTTAAAGTGCGAGTGATTAGGAAAAAAGATACGGTAGTGGTTAAAACCGGAAAAGATAAGGGAAAACAAGGCGAAGTTCTCAGGGTTTATCCCAAAAAAGGTCGCGCCCTTGTGGCCGGTATAAATAAAGTCAAGAAGCACCAGCGCCCCACCCAGACTTCGGAGGGCGGAGTTATAGAAATGGAGGCTTCAATTGATATGTCCAATCTTCAGCTGGTTTGCCCCAAATGTAGCAATCCGACTAGAATCAAAATTGATACTCTTGAGGATGGGGATAAGGTAAGAATCTGCAAGAAGTGCGGAGAAATGGTTGTATAACAATGCTTAAGAGTATGGAAAATAGTTTATATAGTAAATAGGTTGACGAGGTTTGTCCTGAACTTCAGAAAATATTCAATATTGAGAACCCGAATGCTTTGCCAAAAATAGAGAAAGTGGTAGTCAATATGGGCTTGAAAAAAGCTAAAGATGATAAGACTGTTCTTGAGGAAGCCCAGGCGCATTTGGCAGCTATAACTGGTCAGAAGCCGGTTATAACAAAAGCCAGAAAGGCCATCTCAAACTTTGCCATTAGACAGGGAGATCCCATAGGTTGTATGGTTACTCTCCGCGGTAAGATGATGTTTGAGTTTCTGGAGAGACTTCATAGAATAGTACTGCCTCGTATAAGAGATTTCAATGGGATTAAAAGAAGCTTTGATCGTTTTGGAAACTTTACGATAGGTCTCCGGGATGAATCCGTTTTTCCGGAAATTAATCCTGATTCAATTAAAAACATAAAAGGCGTTGGGATAACAATTGTTACAAGTTCTCTTGAAAGGGAAATTTCTGAAAAGATGTTTGAACTTCTGGGATTTCCATTTGTTAAAGTTAAATAATAAGGAGTATAGATGGCGAGAAAAGCTTTAATAGCAAAACAGAAAAGAAAGCCCAGATACAGGGTGAGGAAATATAATAGATGCAGCATTTGCAGCCGGGGACGCGGCTACATGAGAGATTTCGGGATATGCAGAATATGTTTCAAAAAACTCGCATCAGAAGGTAAAATACCGGGAGTTGTAAAGTCATCATGGTAATCACAGACCCTGTTTCAGATATGATTTGCAGAATAAACAATGCATTGACCAGGAAGAAGGATTCGGTTGAACTTCCTTCGTCAAAAATGAAGTTAGAGATTGCGCGGGTTCTCAGAGAAGAGGGCTATATAGCAAACTACCAACATACTGATGACGCCAAACAAGGAATGTTGAAAATATTTCTTAAATATACGCCTGAGGGTTCTGTAATTAGAAATATGAAAAGAATCTCCAGACCCGGAAGAAGAAAGTATGTTAATGCTGATAATATTCCTAGGGTGATTGAAGGCCTCGGAAGAGCAATTATTTCAACATCTAGAGGTATTATGACCGATAAGGAATGCCGGAAAAACCGCCTTGGCGGAGAAGTAATTTTATTTGTGTGGTAATATGAGCAGAATAGGAAAACAAACTGTAGTTATTCCCGAGGCTGTTAAAGTAAAAATTACCAGCGGTATTTTGACCGCTGAAGCGTCGGGCAAGAAGATGGAATACCCAATACCTGAATGCCTCAAGGTTGAGGTCGAAGGAAATGAGCTTAAGCTTATACGTAAAGACAATGAGCAATCAACCCGAGCACTTCATGGACTTTCAAGGACTCTAATTAAAAATATGATGATAGGCCTTAGTGAAGGTTTTTCAAAGAAACTTGAAATGGTAGGAAGAGGTAAACGTGCCAAGGTTGAGGGAAGTAAGCTTATCTTAGAATTAGGTTTTTCTCATCCGATAGAGTATGAACTTCCTAAGGGAATAGAGGCCATAGTAGAAAGAACTATTATTGAGATAAAGGGATATGATAAACAGCAGGTTGGCGAAACCGCGGCCAAGCTTAGAGGCCTGCAGCCCCCCGAACCCTACAAGGGTGCGGGAATCAGGTATCTGGGGGAACACATCCGCAGGAAGGCCGGTAAGTCGGCTATCGGCGGCGGAATAGCAGGAAGTTAAAAATGAGCAGAATAAAAGGAACAGTAGATAGGCCGAGGATGTCCGTGCACAGATCCAACAGGCAGTTATATGTTCAGATAATAGATGATTATTCGGGAAAAGTTATTACAGGAGCATCAACCTTATCTGAAGAGATGAAAAAGATAGATGCTTCAACTCCACAAGAGAGGGCCCGTGAACTTGGAAAACTTATAGCGTCAAAAGCTTCAGAAAGAAAAATCACTAAGGTAGCCTTTGATAGAAAGAAATTTAAGTATCACGGAAACTTAAAAGCATTAGCAGAAGGCGCACGGGAAGGGGGACTTGAGTTCTGATGACGAGCGAAAATATAAAAGAAAAAGATAACAAAGAAACAAAAAGAACTGATAGAAGAAAAAACGATAATATGGTGACTCTTGAAAAGAGTAAAGAGCTCATCGAAAGAGTAGTCAGCATAAACCGTGTCGCAAGTGTTGTTAAGGGTGGTAAGCGTTTTGGTTTTTCTACACTGGTGGTGGTTGGCGACGGCAAGGGCCGGGTTGGTGCTGGGATAGGAAAAGCAAACGATGTTCGCGCTTCCATAGAGAAGGGAATAGCAAAAGCAAAAACTTCAATGATAGAGGTGGAATTGACAGAAGATAACACCATAACTCACAGTGTTATTGGAAAGTTTGGAGCTGCAGAAATACTTTTAAAACCCGCCGGACCTGGTACAGGGGTTATATCTGGGGGTGCAGCCAGGGCAGTACTTGAATCCGTAGGAATAGAAAATGTTCTTACCAAATGTTTGCGCTCAAGAAACCCTATCAATGTTGTCCGTGCTACACTTGACGGATTAAGTCAGACCCGCTCAAGGTCGCTTGTCGCCCGTATGCGAGAAAAAGAAGAGGCGGAACTATGAAGAAGAAAACTGACTTATCAACGCTGGGCCCAGTTGCGGGATCCCGGCCTGCGGGCAAAAGAAAAGGTCGTGGGGCGGCTTCTGGTGTAGGTCGATCCTCTTGTCGGGGAGAAGGCGGAAGCAACAAAAGATCAGGATATAGAAGAAGACCTGCTTTTGAAGGCGGCCAGATGCCCTTGGTAAGAAGACTTCCTAAAAGAGGGTTTTCCAATGCACTATTTAAAAAAGAGTTTGATGTTGTAAATATTGCAAACCTGCAGGAAAAATTTAAAAGTGGTGAAAAAGTCACCCCTGCAAAACTAAAAGACTTAGGACTAACTGGAGGAAACCTTCCTGTAAAAATCCTTGGAACCGGTGAGCTGAAAAAGAAACTTTCTGTTTCTGGTTGTCAATATTCTGCCTCGGCCAAAGAAAAAATAATATCTGCAGGTGGAAGCCTGGAATAAATAGCTGATTATGCAGGGAATTGAAGGGCTATTTAAAATCCAGGAGCTAAAAAAGAAGCTCCTGTTTACGGCAGGTGTTCTGGCAGTCTACAGGCTTGGAACGGCCATACCTGTCCCCGGAATAGATGTAGGGGCCTTAAAAACCTATTTTGAGGCTCAATCCGGATCACTCTTTGGTTTCCTTGATATGTTCAGCGGTGGTGCTCTTATGCGGCTCTCGCTCTTTGCTCTGGGTATTATGCCCTATATTAACGCATCGATTATCATGAGCCTTATCAGAACCACTATACCCTATCTCGATAGACTCCAAAAAGAGGGAGAAGCCGGAAGAAAGAAAATTACCCAGATTACTAGATACCTAGGAGTGGCAATTGCAATTGTCCAGGGAATCGGTCTTACTTTCTGGATGCAATCCATGGAGGCTGGGGGAATTAGAGTAGTTCCCAATCCCGGATTTGGCTTTCAAGCAATGACAGTAATTACTCTTGTTACTGGTGCTGTTTTTATTATGTGGTTAGGGGAGCAGGTCACCGAACACGGAATAGGAAATGGTGTATCACTTTTAATTTTTGCTGGAATTGTAGCCCGACTTCCGTCTGGATTGATAAATGTAATTCAGATGATTAGGATTGAGGAACTTACCTTATTTGGCGCCTTGTTTTTACTGGCGGTTGTGATAGCTATTACTGCTGCGGTTGTTTTTGTGGAGCAGGGCCAAAGGAAGATACCAGTACAGTATGCAAAACGGGTTGTGGGTAGGAAAATGTATGGTGGACAGACCTCTTACCTACCAATTAAGGTTAACCAGTCTGGAGTAATAGCTGTCATATTTTCTATGGCAATACTACTTCTTCCCATGCAACTTTCACAGTTTTTTCCCAATTCCCAGCTCTTTATGACAATTGAGACTTATCTTAGGCATGGAGCCTGGATTCATACAGTTCTTTATTCTGCCTTAATTATATTCTTTTGTTACTTTTATACTGCCATAACATTTAACCCCAGAGATATAGCCGAAAACATGAAAAGAGGGGGAGGCTTTATACCGGGTATAAGGCCTGGAAAACCCACTGCAGATTTTATAGATAGAGTGATTGTCAGACTTACAATAGTTGGTGCTCTTTTTGTAGTCGTTATAGCTGTAATGCCTTCATATTTTGAGCGTCTTTTTAATGCTCCTTTTTATTTTGGTGGGACTGCTCTTCTTATTGTAGTAGGTGTATCTTTAGATACAATGGCCCAGCTTGAAAGCTACCTAATCATGAGACAGTATGAGGGTTTTATGAAGAAAGGTCGACTTAAAGGGCGCTACTACAGGTGAACCAAAAATTTGTTATGCTTGGAATCCCTGGTGCAGGAAAGGGTACTCAGGCAAAAAAACTTTCTGACAAGCTTGGAATAGTTCATATATCAACTGGAGATATCTTCCGTAATGCAGCAAAAGACGGAAGCGAACTTGGGAAAAAGGCCCATAAGATTATGACTGCTGGCAACCTTCTTCCCGATGAAATAGTAATTGGGATAGTTAAAGAGCGTCTATCAAAGAAAGATGCTTTTGATGGATATATACTGGATGGTTTTCCGCGCACCCTCAACCAGGCTCAGGAGTTTGATAAAATTGAAGACTTAGGTGCTGTCATTAGTCTTACTCTTGAGGCAGATGAAGCTGTAAACCGGATTGAGGGCCGGCGTTCCTGCGGATCTTGTAATGGGCATTTTAATGTTTATCTTGACAAGATAGAAACCAACAAGTGTCCGGTCTGCAATGAGGAGCTTACTTTGCGTTCGGATGATACCAAGGACACAATCAAAGTAAGAATAGAAAACTATATTAAGCAGACTGCTCCCTTGGAAGATTATTATTCAAGCAAGGGTATATTGAAGGAAATTAACGGAAACCAGAGTGTCGAGGATGTCTACAAGGACATGCTTGCAGCTCTTTGAAGATATTTTAGTAGTTCTTTAATGATAATTATAAAAAGCCCTCGCGAGATAGACATAATGAGAAAGGCTGGCGGGGCTTTGTCAGAGGCGACCGCCCGTATTAGGGAAGAGGTAGCTGAGGGTATGACTACCGGGGATTTGGACTCTATTGCCCTGGAGGAACTTAAGAAAAGGGGGCTTGCTCCCGCTTTTTTGAATTATGGATACCCGCCTTCTCCAGCATCTATATGTGCATCAATAAATGATGAGATTGTGCATGGTATCCCCTCAAATAAGAGAGTACTTGAGACGGGAGATATCTTAAGTGTAGATATTGGCGGCATACTTGAAGGCTTTAATGTAGACATGGCCTTTACGGTGACTGTAGGACCTGCCGATAAGGCCGCAGAAAAATTGCTTAGGGTCACAAGAGAAGCTCTTGAAGCCGGCGTCGGTAAAATGTATACTTCTCTGAGGCTAGGAGATGTTTCCAGCGCAATTCAAGAAGTGGCTGAGGCTGAGAACTACAGCATAGTTAGGGAACTTGTTGGTCATGGAATTGGCAGAGATCTTCATGAGGCTCCCAACGTCCCCAACTACGGTGTTAAGGGACGTGGTCTGATTCTTGAGACAGGGCTTGTTCTAGCGATTGAACCCATGCTGATTGAGGGAGATAACCCGTCAATAAAGTATGCTGATGATGAATGGACTGTGAAATCTGTTTCAGGAAGAAATGCGGCTCATTTTGAAAATACTGTGGCTGTTACCGAAAAGGGGCCACTTATGATTACAGAATTTTTGTGGGAAAAAGAGTCGGAGTAGGAATAGGTTTAAAAGGAAATAAAACTGAGTCCAAGTTTGGGCGAGTTTGGAGTTTGAGGCCCAGGGCCTTGTGAAAATTTCAGGACGCTTAGCTAGGGTGAAAAATTTAAAATTTATCCAGGACTCATTTGAGCAAGAAGTTATTAAAATATTCCCCTTAAAGGGAAGGATAATACCAGGCATGAAAATACGGCCTGACGGAGGTATAAATTGAAAGTAAAAGCATCTGTGAAACCTATATGCCCTCGTTGCAAGGTGGTGCGCAGAAAGGGTGTTATAAGAGTTATATGCAGCAATCCTCGGCATAAGCAGAGGCAGGGCTGAATCAAGGAGAAATAGATAATGGCAAGAATTGCAGGAGTCAATCTTCCAAACGACAAAAAAGTGGTAATAGGCCTGACATATATATATGGCATCGGCAGAAAAACGGCTGGTGATATACTTGAGAAGGCCGGTGTTGATCCGGAAAAGCGTGTCCGTGACCTTACTGATGATGAGGAAGCTTCAATTCAGAGGGCGGTCCAGGAATTTCCGGTTGAGGGTGATTTAAGAAGAAGAGTCCGCGATGATATTCAGCGTCTGCGGTCTATAAATTCTTATCGTGGATTAAGACATATGCGGGGACTTCCAGTTAGGGGGCAGAGAACCATAACCAATGCCCGGACCAGGAAAGGCCGTCGCCGTGCTGTCAGCGGAAAGAGATAAGTATTAAAGGATTTAAATAGATGGCAAAGGTAAGATCAAAAAGAGGAAGAAGGGCTAAGGTAGAAACAGCCATAGCTCATATAAAAAGTTCGTTTAATAATACGATTGTTTCGATTACAGACGAACAGGGCAACCTTCTTGCATCAAGTTCTGCCGGTAGCGCCGGAATGAAAGGATCAAGGAAGGGTACCGCATATGCAGGCGGTATTGCAGCATTGGAAGCAGCAAAGACTGCTATGAAAAATAATGGGGTTATCCGGGTTAATGTAAAAATTACCGGACCGGGTTCCTCAAAAGAGACGGCGGTCAGGAGCCTGGAGTCTGCTGGACTTCAGATTCTTTCAATACAGGATGTAACGCCGATTCCGCATAACGGATGCCGTTCTCCGAGACCCAGGAGGGTTTAAGATATGTCAGTATACAGAGGAGCGGTATGCAAGCTTTGCAGAAGAGAGAGACGGAAACTTTTTCTTAAAGGATCACGTTGTCTTACTGCCAAGTGCGCAATAGAGAAAAGAGATTATCCTCCGGGACAACATGGAAGAGGACGGTTTAGAGAGTCAGAATATAACCTGCAGCTCAGGGAAAAGCAGAAAGTAAAACGCACTCTCTTTATGACAGAGAAGCAGTTTAGAAGATTCTATGCTATTGCTGAGAAGATGGAAGGTTCAACCGGTGAAAATCTTTTGATAAATTTAGAGCGCCGTCTTGACAATATTGTTAAGAGGCTGGGCCTTGCAAGTGGAATACAGCAGGCACGTCAGCTAGTTCTCCATAGAAATATTATGGTCAACGGCCGTGTTACAAATATCCCTTCATATATGGTCAATGAAGGCGATGTTATTGCGGTGCGTGAGAAAAGTCGTGAACTTGAAGTGATAAAGTCCGCACTTGAGGAAAATCAGTCTATTGGAGTTCCAGACTGGCTAACATTTGATGCAGATAAAATGACCGGAGAAGTAAATAGATTTCCAACCAGAGACGAGATAACTCTCGCCGGTGGTGATATACAGGAAAACCTAATTGCAGAGCTCTACAGTAAGTAAGGAGGGCGCAGTATAATGAAGTTCAGGGATTTTCAGCTTCCCCAGAAGATTAAATGGATTGAGAAAACGGATAAATACGGCAAGTTTGTATGCGAGCCCTTTGAAAGAGGATATGCCCATACAGTAGGAAATTCTCTTAGAAGGATTTTACTTGCTTCACTTGAAGGTGCGGTAATTACCTCTCTTAAAATTGAGGGTGTGCCTCACGAGTATGCATCAATTGAAGGCGTTAAAGAGGACGTCCTAGAAATAATAAGTAATCTAAAGCTTCTTCGTTTTAAAGTTTATACCGAAGAAGGTCAGACTATTAGTTTGAATGTTTCCGGACAAGGTGAAGTGACCGGTGCGGATTTTAAATTGAATGAATCTATCAATTTACTTAATCCTGATGTCCATGTCGCAACACTTGATAACAATGCCAGCTTAAGTATTGAGGCCGTGGTAGAGAGGGGACGGGGCTATATGTTTGCCGGTGATATGCAGAAGGATATTGATACCGTTGGGGTAATACCAGTGGATGCTTCTTTTTCTCCGGTAAGCAAGGTGAATTACAGGGTTGAAAATGCCAGAGTTGGTCAGGCGACTGACTTTGATAAGCTTACTTTTGAACTGGATACAGATGCCAGCATTAGTCCTGAGGAGGCGGTTGCCTATGCAGCTCAGGTTATGAGCCGTGTGATGGAAATATTTAACATCCCGGATATTGAGGAAATCGAGCTTGGCGAGAAAGAAGAAGAAGCCCAAGAGAGTGAGGAAGAAGATCTCATCAATCTTCCGATAGATAGTCTTATGATATCTACCCGGGTGCTTAACTCACTTAAGAGAGCGGGCATCTCAACAATCTACGACCTTATCTCAAAAAGGGAAAAAGAAGTAATGGAAATTGATAAAGTGGGTGATAAATCGATGGAGGAAATCCGCGAACAGCTTGAAAAATTTTCCAAAGAAAGAGGTGTGAGCTTTGAACTCGAAAGATAAGAAAGATATAAGAAACCTGTCTTATCATTTGATAGATAGGGGGAGGATTACAACGTCTGTATCAAAAGCAAAAGAATTGAGAAAAGGCGTTGAACGGCTTATTACAAGGGCTAAAAAAGATACACTAGCAAATAGAAGGTATGTAGCGAAAAAAATTCCTGCAAAAGGCGTTAAAAAGCTTTTTGAGGAAATTGGACCTGCAAACCGCGAAAGAAACGGTGGATATACTAGAATACTAAGACTTGAACCCCGTCAGGGTGATGCAAGAGAAATGTGTATTTTGGAAATTATAGATGTTTAGCTACCTGTTCGGGATCTTTTCCAATGATATGGGGATTGATCTTGGAACAGCCAATGTACTTGTTTATGTAAAGGGCCGGGGAATAGTTCTCAAAGAACCTTCCGTTGTTGCGACAAATAAGGATACAGATAGAATCCTTGCAGTGGGTATTGATGCCAAGAGAATGCTGGGACGCACTCCGGCCAATATAACTGCTATACGACCTCTCAAAAACGGCGTTATAGCTGATTTTAATACAACAGAGAGGATGATAAGGTATTTTATTAGAAAGGTGCATTCGGGAAGAAAAACCCTTCTTCATCCTCGGATTGTAATTAGTGTCCCCTCGGCTTGTACAGATGTTGAACGGCGTGCAGTCATGGAATCAGCTGAAAGGGCAGGAGCCCGCCAAGTTTTTGTTATCGAAGAGCCCATGGCAGCCGCTATAGGCGCAGAACTTCCCGTCCATGAACCATCCGGAAATATGATTGTGGACATTGGGGGAGGAACCACAGAGGTGGCGGTTATATCTCTTGGAGGGATGGTCCTGACAAGAGCTTTAAGAATTGGCGGTGATGATTTTGACCAGGCAATCATAGAATATTTTAAGGAAAAAGAGAATTTAATTATCGGAGAGCGGACAGCCGAAGAAGCAAAGATAAAAGTCGGCTCCGTTTATCCGGGTTCAGAATCCAAAAAAATGGAGATTAAGGGCAGAGACTTTGTCAGTGGCCTTCCCAAAACTTTGATGATAAGTACCGACGATATAAGGGAATCCCTGGCAGAACCGATGAAAGAGCTTCTCAAGGTCATAAAAGAGACCTTGAACAGGATGCCGGCCGAGTTGGCCGCAGATCTTGTCGACAGAGGAATAGTCCTTGTCGGTGGTGGATCTATGCTTGGCGGCATGGCCGACCTTCTCAGGGAGACGACCGAGCTCCCTGTCCATATAGCAGACGAGCCTCTTAACTGTGTTGTTATGGGGACTGGTCGCTACTTAGAGCAGATGGCTCAGCTCAAAAAAGCCCAAAGATACTCTTTAGAAGACTGAACTAAATTAATTAATTCCTTACTTCCGCTGGAGTAGAGTATGAAAAGGTTCCCATCAGCGCGGATATTTATAAGTTTAAGTATCGCAGGGATAGTGCTTTTAATTCTAAATTTATTTGAACCCTTCAGATATTTCAAGGAGGCTTATCTTAGGACTCTCTCACCTTTTATTAGACTAGTCGATTTCCCTTCCGAAGAATTTATAACTATGAGCGAACGGGCCAGGGTTATGGGCCGTCTTGTCGAAGAAAATGAGCTTTTGAAAGATAAGATAGATTTGCTTAGAAAAAAACAGGGCGAGTATGACTATATGAGAAAAGTCCTTTCTGACTACGCTCAGCAGGAACTGTCCGAAGAATTTCTTCATACTATCGCCCAGCCGGCCCGCCTGCTTTTATCATCTCCCGAAGATTATCTTAATGCACTAACTATTTCACTTGGAGCTTCCCATGGTATCGTCAGCAATTCTCCTGTGGCTGTTTTTCGCGACTCTCAATGGATACTGGCCGGTCGCATTGATAAGGTCTATGAAAAATTTAGCAAGCTAATACTTCTTACATCAAATGACTTTAGATGTGCAGTAATTACTGAAAGTGGCTATAGAGGGGTCCTAAAGGGCGCAGGAAGCTGGGAACTTACTCTGGAATACCTTTCCCCTGATGCAGAGCTTTCTCTGGGTGAAAAGGTCTATTCTGATGGAACAGGAGGAATAATACCTGAAGGCCTTTTAGTAGGAGAGATAAGTAGCTGGGAAAGCTTGGATTTTTCTACTGGAAAGCTGGCAAAAGTCCAGGCGGCTTTCTATCCCCAGAATGCCAGGCGGGTTTATATACTTAAGTAAAATTATGGCAATATTTTTATCAATCATTATAGGATTTCTTTTTCAGATATTTATTTACAGATACGTTAATATTTCGGGTGTTAGCATA
The DNA here is from genome assembly GCA_012511615.1 of Elusimicrobiota bacterium. GTDB lineage: Bacteria > CG03 > SLGR01 > SLGR01 > SLGR01 > JAAZFS01. The sequence goes on from JAAZFS010000184.1 coordinate 15,412, forward strand.
AATATTATGCTTATTCTTACCCTGCAAATATCCCTTGTTGCAGGAGGAAATCGTGGAATGTTTTTTGGTTTCTTTAGTGGGCTTCTGGAAGATCTTTTTTTTCCTGGTCTTTTGGGAGAGAGGGCTCTGGTAAGGCTTATTATTGCCTATTTTGTGGGGAGTTTAAGAGGCCGCTTCAGTCCGGGAAATGTTCTTTTTCAATTTATAGTCAATACTTCTTCCTACCTGATTCATTTTGGAGGAATTTTTCTAATTCGAACAATTTTTTCTCTCTCTACCCCCCCAGCAGTTAGGCTTGTCCCTTCTGCTCTTGTCGTAGGGCTATTCGCTCCAGTTTTTTATTTTATTGTGAGTCGGACTAATGCCGGGTAAAAATTACTACTTTTGGAGGGGGTCTGCCAGAGAAAAATTACACTGGTTTAGGCCAGTACAAATAATTCTATTTTTTATCTTCACCCTCCGCCTTTTTCATCTACAGATATTAAAAGGAGATGACTACCTGAGGTTGGCTGAATCTAACAGAATACAGTACTTTAGTATATCTGCTCCTAGGGGGAGGATGTACGACAGAAATGGGATTAGAATAGCTGGAAACCGGCCGGCGTACTCC
>JAAZFS010000185.1 GCA_012511615.1 Elusimicrobiota bacterium
ATATACAACCAGCAATTTTCTTTGAGTGAAATTCGGGTTTTTGTCATTGATGAAGCTGACGAAATGTTGAGGATGGGCTTCATTGAGGATGTGGACTTCATCACCAAATGTATGGTTCAGAAACACCAGACCTTGCTTTTTTCAGCCACGATGCCTGCAGAGATAAAAAAACTTGCAGAAAAATATCTTAAAGACCCTGTGCACATTCTTTTAAATACAGACAAGGTTCAACCAGATAATCTGACTCATAAAAAAATCAGTGTTAGTCAGGCAGATAAGGAGAAGGCGCTTCTTGAGATACTAAGGAGCGAGGAAATATCCCAAGCCATAATTTTTTGTAACACACGCTCAAGAGTGGAAAAGCTTTACAAGAAAATTAAAAAAGCCGTAAAGGGTGTTGATTATATTCACGGCGGGCTTAGTCAGGGAAGGCGGACCAGTACCATGAACCGCTTTAGAAGAAAATCCATAAAATATATGGTCACGACAGATGTGATGGCCCGAGGTATGGATATTAGTGGAGTCAGTCATATAATTAATTTTGATGTGACCCAAAACCCTGAGACTTACATCCACAGGAGTGGCCGTACCGCAAGAATGGGTAAAGAAGGCGTCTCTATATCACTTGTTTCTTCACGTGAACAGGATATGTACAGCGAAATTGAAAAAAAATCTGACTTTAAACCAGGAAAATTTCAAAAAAGTATATTTAGAAGGGGAAAGAAGTCTTCTAGTAGGAGACGGAAAAAATAGTTTTTTTGTAGGGCTTGGGCGTTTATCTAGAGTCAGCTAAACCAAGAGCCCTTGAGTGAATTCAGGATGGCACTGACCGCCTGCCGAATAGCTGAATCAATGTAAAAAGAATCGTAGCTGTAGTTACCTGCCCAGATTATTTCACCGGTTTCCGTATCAACCATCCTTGCAGATATTCCAACCTCAGCTTCCACCAGAAATATTTCTTCTCTGACTTGGCCTCTAATATCTCTGATATATATTCGCTCTTTTCTGTCCGGATGATATTTGGTTACACTGCCCATAATCAGAGCATCAACTCCGAGGAGTTTTCCAAGTCCCTTTACGGTTTTAGGGTCCAGATTTCCGCTTTTCCAAAGGCTTTGCTCTTGGAGAATTTGCTCGATTCTGGATCTTTCAATAACCCGTACCCCTCGATTGATAAACTGAAAGACGAATTCATCTGCAACGGCGTTTCCTGGATCATATCCTGAACCAAAACTTACGCGGGAAGAGTCAAACTTGATGACACCTACCCGTTGGATCTTTCCAAAATCATATCCATCAAGGAGTGCAACTTTTGGTCGGCATCCGAAAAGGGCTAAAAATGTAGCCAAGACTATTCCTTTAGAGAGTTTAACGCGCATCTTCTGATAGTTTTCCTAGGTGTCTTTTGGCTATTCTTCCGTATTTTGCTTCCGGTCCGAGGCTAAGGAAGTGTTCCCAAGTTTTTATAGCATTAGCTTTTTGGTCCGCCCTCTCATAGAGTCGCGCCAGAATAAAGAATGCTTTTCGATTTCGCGGGTTTAGTTCTGTAGCCCTTCTTACATAGGGGAGGGCATTCTCAGGCTTTTTTAGATTTATATATGCTATGCCTATTCCCAGATGAGCAGCTGCGTAGGAAGGGTCAGCGGCGATGACCTCTGAATAAACGTTAAGGGCTTTTTGGTATTCACCCTGATTTGAGAGGCGTACCCCCTCTTGAAACATTTCTACAAGATGATTACTGCCAAAAACAGGTAGGTTGAGGGGTGAAAATATAATTGCTAAAGCTATTATTCTGAATAAATATTTATGCACGTCAATACTTCCTATATCTTTCTCTATAAATCTATTCTAACATATAGTATCCTGAAAAACCAACTG
>JAAZFS010000186.1 GCA_012511615.1 Elusimicrobiota bacterium
GAAGAAAAATTGCGGCTAGCTTGTCTTCCACCGGATCTCCTGCTCTTTTTCTTCACGCCGCTGAAAGTCTTCATGGAGACATAGGGGTTCTGAGTGCAGCAGATGCTCTTCTTATACTCTCATATAGCGGGGCTACCGAAGGAATAGATGTTTTTCTAAGAACTGTGAAAAACATAGGTGCCCCTATTGTGGCTATGACAGGCAATCCCTCATCTCCACTTGCCCGCGGTGCCGATGCTCTTATACTTGTTGATATTGAGAGAGAGGCCTGTCCCTATAATCTTGCTCCGACCAGCTCTACGACCGCTATGCTGGCCTTGGGAGATGCAATTGCTCTTTCTCTTCTTGAGCTCAAAGGTTTTAAACCCGAGAATTTCGCTAGTTTGCATCCAGGTGGTGCTCTCGGTAGAAAACTCTTACTTAAGGCAAAAGATATTATAGAAAAGAAGAATGCGAATCCTCTTATGAAAGCAACTGCCAGCGTCAAGGAGGCTCTTATTCTAATGACTACCTCCCGCTCAGGGGCTACCTCGGTAGTAGATGATTCAGGCAAGCTTGTCGGATACTTTACAGATGGAGACCTGCGCCGAAAGATACAGGAAGACCCGGATCTTCTGGAGCGAAAAATAGGTGAAGTTATGACAGTAAATCCCCGGAAAATCAGCCCTGATACTCTGGCAATTGTAGCCAAAGATATTTTTAGAAAAAACAGGTTCGACAATATGCCCGTAGTTGACTCAGAAGGCCGTCCTGTGGGAATACTGGATGAGAGAGACATACTTGAGTCTGGTCTTTGATATGAAAACTGAAAAAAAACAATTAACTGAAAAGCTTAAAAAAATCCGTGCAATCTTTATGGATGTGGACGGAGTGCTTACTGATGGCAGTGCGATTTTTATAAACGGGACCACCCCAAAAGTTTGGAATGTCCGTGACCGTCTGGCAATTAAGGCCATGAAGGGACTTTTAGGAGATGATCTTGCTGTCATCTGGATAACCGGTCGGCCCTGCACAGAGTTAAAGGATCGTGCCTCTGAGCTGGGGGTTGATAGGACCTATTCCAATATTTCAAATAAATACCAGATAATGGAGGCGGAACTTTCAGTGCGCGGACTCAGCTTTGAAGAGGCCCTTTATATAGGTGATGACCTGATAGATTTGCGGTGCATGGAGGCTTCGGGGGTTAGTTGTGCACCAAAGGATGCTGCGGCAGAGGTACTTGCAGTAGCGGATTATATTTCGGATAAGCCAGGTGGAAAAGGCGCTGTCCGTGATATTTTAGAGCTCTTTCTCAAAGCAATCGACCGCTGGGATGACCTCGTAGAAAAATTCAGAGGAGTTGGGGGATCTAATTGAAGGGGACGGCCAGGAAAATATTCAAGGCAAAGCCGGTGAAGAAATTCAGGCACAGCCTGCTTTCCCTGGTTCTTTTAAAACTTCTTGTTGTGGTGGTTGTGCTTCCCCGGCGGGTATCACTTTTTTTAGGTGGTTTAATTGGGGTATGGACTTCTCATCTTGCCAAATCTTACCGGGTGCGGACTGAAAAAAATATTTCCGGAGCTTTCCCAGAACTTAAGCCGACTGAAATCCGGAATCTAAGGATAAAAGTATTTAAAAATGCCGGAATGAATCTTGTTGAGTTTGCAATTTTTTCTTTCCGGTCAGAAAAATTCTGGAGAAAACGAGTTGAAATATCTGGTGAAGAAATACTCAAAGAGAATGCTGGTCGTAAGGGAATTATCTATCTTACGGCCCATACTGGAAACTGGGAATTGATGGGAGCTTTTCTTTCCATGGCAGGCTACAGCATTAATGTAGTGGCCAAGGAAATGAAAAACTCTTTTCAGAACAGTCTCCTTGTCGGAATAAGAGATTTGATGGGGGTTAAGACCATATACCGCGACGGTCGCTCCAATACAAAAAAAATGATTACCGCTTTAAAACGGAAAGAGGTTCTGGGTATTTTAATAGACCAGGATACTGAGGTTGGTGGAGTTTTTGCTGATTTTTTTAATGGACCGGCTTACACTCCAACTGCCTGTTCCCAGTTTGCAAGAATTAAAAACACCCTGGTTATACCGGGTTTTATATACAGAAAATCCAATCTCAGACATGAGATTGTAATAATGGAACCAGTAGAAGGTGGCAAGGACCAGCTTGCTGAAACGGCTCGTTATAATAAAATAATAGAAGGCTTTGTCCGTGAGCATCCTGCAGACTGGGTATGGATGCATAGGAGGTGGAAACGATCGCCCGCCTGAAAATTTCTTTGGTTCTTCTTATGCTAACTACTGCTTGTAAGGGGCTGGGAGTTTTTCCGGAGCAGGCTGACGCCTCCTCTCCTAACAGTACGCTGGAGGATTTTACAATTACCGATACCTTGGGAGAAGAAACCACCTGGATAATGAGAGGGGCTTCAGCACTTTTGAAAGGTTAAGATGCCGACAGAATAGAGGCCCAAGAAATAGATGCAGAGATTTACAATGAGTCTGGAGAAAATACAAGTCTCAAAGCTGGTCAAGGTGTGTTTTCCAGGACAGATGGGACCATGATCGCCAGCCAGGGAGTAGTTATTGTTTATGGTGCAAAAGAAATTCATACTAGTGACGTGGAATGGATTCCAGAAGAAAATGTCTTTGTTACGGATTCTGAAGTTAGGATTGTCACGCCCGAAGGAGAGGTCAGGGGGACGGGAATGAGGGCCTCCAAAGACTTGGAAGATATAAGCCTATTAAGTAGGATTTCAGGGAGTTTTAGTGAAAATTAATTTTTTCTATTTACTTGTTTTTTCCTTCTTGATATCAGTTTCTTGGGTTTCTGCATCAAACATAAATATTGAGAGTGATAAACTTAATATAATTGACAGAGGAAAAAAGAACGAATTTGTTGGAAATGTTAAAATAAGTGGCGATGGTTTGAGCGTTTTATCTGCCAGGGCGGTAAGCGAGATAGAAAGCGGAATGGTCATGGCGACTGGTGGTGTGAAAATAAAATTTAGTTCTGGGACTATGAAACTTGAGGGAGAGAGCAGGGAAGCTGAGATAGATGATACAAATAAAGAGATTTCTCTAAAGGGGGATGTGCAGGCAATCTACCATACCACTCAAGAAGAGCCCATTATGACTTACTCTGACCAGATGGGAGTCTACTATAGAGACCCCAGAAGCGCTGTATTTACCGGCAAGGTGAGGGTGGAGCGCGAGGGGATGTATATTCTATCTGAAAAGGTGGTTTTTTTAGAGACAGAAGAGGAGATAGTCTTTACTGGCAACCCAAGAGGAGAGAGCCAGGATGAGTCCGACCGTGCAGAATATTCTGGAGACTTAATCAGGGTATCTTCAGATGGGGAGAGGATAAGCATAGAGGGTGATGCCCGGGTTCTTTTGGAGATTCAGCATGAGTCTTAACTGCGAACAACTTGTTAAAGAATACGGAGGTAGAAAAGTTGTTGATGGTATATCCATATCTGTAGCTCCTGGAGAAATCGTGGGGCTCTTGGGTCCCAATGGTGCGGGTAAGACCACGACTTTTAATATGATTGCTGGTTTGATAAGACCAGACTCTGGTGAGGTTTACAAGGGAGTTCACAAGATAACTAATATGCCCATGTACCGAAGGGCCCGTCTTGGAGTTGGATACCTGACTCAGGAGCCCTCAATATTTAGAAATTTAAGTGTTGAAGATAATTTAAAAGCCATTCTTCAAACTGTTGAAAAAGATAAAAAAGTAGTAGAGGCCCGGGCAGAAGAGCTTATGCAGAAGCTTGGAATAGAACGCCTGAAAAAACAGAAGGCTTTTCTACTATCTGGTGGAGAAAAGAGGCGCTTAGAGATAGCTCGTTCGCTTATTTCTGGTCCAGATATTATGCTTTTAGATGAGCCCTTTGTAGGGATAGATCCGATTGCGGTTGCGGATATCCAAAAAATAGTATTTGATTTTAAGGAAGAGGGTCTGGGGATGCTGATTACCGATCATAATGTCAGGGAAACCCTGCAGGTTATTGACAGGGCCTATATCATTTATGAAGGAAGGATGCTTTTTTCTGGAGGAGCCGAGGAGCTTCTCTCAAACCCCGAAGCAAGAAAGGTTTATCTTGGAGAAAAATTCAGGATGTAGTAAGTTATTAATGAGTAAAACAGGTTATTTGATTTAAAAAGAAAGGAAGGTAGAGTATGCAGGTGAAGGTAACATCTAGAAGAATAGAACTAACCCCATCTCTGAGGGCTTATGCGGAGAATAGGTTACAGGTGATAAAAAAATATGTTGAAAAAATAACAAATGTTCATATAATTTTGAATGTTGAGAAAGATAGACATATTGCAGATGTAGTGTTGGAACTTTCAAAAAATAGGATAGCAGCCCAGGCAGTAGCTGGGGATATGTATAGCGCCATTGATATGGTGACAGATAAAATAGCAAAACAAGTAAGAAGACATATGGATAAGGTCAAAGCCCACACGGGACTGCCCTATGCTGTCGTAGCCAACATAGTTCAGGAACAGCAGGCCTCATCAGCAAGTACTGATGTCACTACACTGGTAAAGGAAATCAAAGAGTTTGAAATAAGAAAGCAGTCAATAGCCAATGCCCTAAAAGAACTTCAGGAAAGGGATTTAAATTTTTGGCTCTTTAAAAACTCAAAAGATTCAAAAGTAAGTGTTGTTTACCGGCGCTCCGATAAAACATTCGGAATGCTTATAGTTAACTGATTCCAAGGAGGATAAGGTGAAAATTAAAGATTTTTTGAGTAAAGATTGTATTAAATTGAACCTTGAGAACACCGACAAGGAAGGTCATATTGCGGAACTCGTCGATATTTTCGTTCAGGCAGGGACACTGAAAGAGTCGGAGGCTCCTTCCGTGGTGGCCAAGGTCATGGAGAGAGAACAGATGGGATCCACCGGAATAGGTGAGGGCGTCTCTATCCCCCATATTAAAATTGATGGGATAGACTCCATTCGTGGAGCTCTTGGAGTTTCTTCCAAGGGTGTAGAGTTTGATGCACTTGATGGTGAACCGGTTTATATTTCTTTTCTACTTCTGACACCGGAATCGGCCACAAATGAGCATCTGAAAGCCCTATCGGAAATTTCACTCTTTTTAAAAGATGAATATTACCGGGATGACTTAAGGAATGCGGAAAATACCAAGCAGGTCTACAAATTAATCAAGCGTCTGGGATAAAACTATCTCTTGATAAATTCCTGACGGCTGCCGAAAGGAAGATTCCACTCAAGATACAGGTTGGAGGGGAGTTTATAGAAAATATAGAACTTCTCTCTGAACAGGTGAATATATTGGGTCTGGAAATGTCGGGTTATTTTGACGAAGATATTAACTCGCAGCTCCAGGTCTTATCTCCCACCGGATTAAAGTATGTCGACTCAATGCCACTTGCCCAGAGATTGGAGAATTTCGGAGAGATATTTAGAAGAAATATAGGTGGACTTGTCTTGTCGGATGATTTGTCCCCTCCCAAAGAATTGTTGGGCTTAGCTCAGAAGAGGCAGATGCCAGTTTTATCTACTCCACTGC
>JAAZFS010000187.1 GCA_012511615.1 Elusimicrobiota bacterium
CGCATAGGGCTTACCTTCATATAGAGAATAATGGCATCTATATTTTGCAGGAGTTATGAGAGGCATAATCACATTGGCGCCGGCCTTCAGGGCTTTTTCTCTGCCGTAAGGGTCGACAACTTGAAGGGCGGTAGAAGCGACAATATTAATATCTGGCATAAGTATTCTTAAAAGAGCAGTCATGTTCAAGGTCATATTCAGCCTATCTTCGGAGGAATAATCTGTCTCCATACCCGAAGAAGCATCTTCTGGAATATAGGGGCCCATTCCCACCATATCTACTCCAAAATCTCTCATAAACATCAAATCTTTGGCAAGACTCTCCGGAGTCTGCCCAGGCAGGCCAATCATAACACCTGTTCCTGTCTGGTAGCCAATATCTCTTATAGCCTTAAGTGTCTTAAACCTATTCTCAAAGGTCATATCTTCAGGATGGATTTTACGGTACAAGTCTTGGTTTGTTGTCTCTATTCTTAATAAATACCTTTCAGCTCCCAAATCAAAATATTCTTTTAAGGCCTCAGGAGAATGTTCTCCCACGGAAAGGGTTAGGACCACCCCTTTGAATTTTTTTACAAGCATATGAATGATACTTGAGATATGCTCCCGAGACTCCTCTACCAGCAATTCCCCAGACTGAAGGACAAGCGAATTGATTCCAACATCTACTGCAATCTCAGCCGCTTCCATTATTTCTTCCAGAGTCATACTGTAGCGGGGAATGTTCTTTTTGGATCGGATTCCACAATAATAACAGCTATTCCCACATATATTAGAAAACTCTATCAGTCCCCTGTAATATATTTTATCAGAGATTGCTGCCTTGCGTATGGCGGCAGCTTTCTTAAAAAGTTCCTCCTGCTCTTGGCCCCGCAAGCTTATAAGAGCCGGCAAACTGGCGTCAGAAATAAATATCCCGCTCTCCACTTTCTATTTGCTTGAGAAAATCGGCTGTTTTTTTCTTTAGAGAAGAAGGCATAGATGCCAGCTCTTTCTTTATTAGCGCATTTCCCTCTCTAGCAGTATCTTCATCAGCATAATCAATCAGATACTCTTTGAGGGTAAGTAAGGCGTTAGGCAGGCAAAATTGTTTTATAAGTCCGGGTTCTGCCAATTCCATAAAATCCGCTCCCACCCGCCCCATTCTATAGCATCCCGTGCAAAAAGAGGGAATGTGCCCTTCTTTAATCACTTTAGCTATAATTTCCCCAGAGCTTCTCGTATCATTAAGGGAAAACTGACCTATTTCCTCATCCTCCGAATAACCTCCAGGGCCGGTTTTTGATCCGGCACTTATCTGAGACACTCCCAGAGAAAAAACTTTGTCTCTTAACTCAGGAGTCTCTCTTGTAGAAAGAATTATACCAGTATAAGGGACAGCACACCGAATTACGGCTACAATTTTCATAAATTCACTATCACTTACAGGTGCAGGAATTTTATTTGTCAGCGGAGCTCCGCTAGCCGGCTCAATTCTTGGAACCGATATAGTATGAGGACCTACCCCAAATTTCTTTTTCAAATGAGCCGCATGCTCCAAAAGTCCCAGCACCTCAAATCGGTAATCATAAAGACCGAAAAGAGCCCCTATCCCCACATCATTTAAACCTGCGGCAAGGGCATCATCCATAGTATAGAGTCTCTTAAAATAATCGCTCTTGGCTCCTGGTGCGGGATGCATCTGGGCGTAAACATCTGGATTGTAGGTTTCCTGAAAAACAGTATAGGTTCCAATATTTGCCTTTGATAGTTTTTTGAATTCTTCGGCATTAAGCGGAGGAACCTCCACATTAATTCTCCTGATACTGCTACCTAGGTCATCTTTCACTGAATAGGCGGCCTCTATACTCTCAAGAAAATACTCAAATGAGCAACCGTTCGGTGCATCTCCCATAAGCATAAGAATTCTCTTGTGGCCCTGAGAGAGAATTATTCTGACTTCTTCCTTTATTTCATCAATTGAAAGTGCATGGCGTTTTAAGTCTTTGTTATCTCTACGAAATCCACAATAAAGACAATTATTTGAACATATATTTGATATATAGAGAGGTGCAAAAATAACCAAACGCCGACCATATATTTTATTCTTAATATATCGGGCAGTATCAAATATTTTATTTATACCTGATGGATCGGTCGTATTTATCAGGGCTGTAGTTTCTTTTATATTGAGACCCTCTAGCTTAAGGGCCTTGGCGAGAATATTTTCTAATTCTGCTCCAGAGGCGGGGGGCGTCGTCTCAAGAAACTCCTTTATCCGATTCTTATCTATGAAGCTCATTACCAGTTTCCTTTCAAAATCAGTTTAATCTTATGCTGATACTATCAGTTTTAAGTTTAATATTCAATCATTTTTAGAGTGAAAAAAGATCTGATTTTGATTCTAACATTTCCGATAGTCGCCGAAGAATTACAAAAGGTTTTTTTCCTAAGCCAACTTACTTTATACTAGTGAAAAATCATGGCGGGAATTGAGGATTTATTCCGCAAAAAAAGTTATGGTTTGTTCTATTATTGCTAAAAAATTAGCTTTAAAGCTATCAGGCTTTAAGTTGCTTATTTATTCTTCCCTAAAAAGATTTAGAAACCTGTCCTCATAGTCTTCATAAAGACTCCAACGATCCAATTCTCTTTTAAGGATATCAGCCTGGGACCGATCCTTCTGGGCCACAGCAAAGAGCCGCTCAATTTTATCAATAATATAGGCAGGGATTTTATCATCTTCTATGCTGATGGATTCTTTCTCCTGCTCAGAGAGTACAACTGGGAAAATATCGCGGATTTTTTCTTCAATAACCACCATATTATTTTCCATTTCTCGGCTCTTAGCTTCTATACTTTCCGTATCAATTTCAGTATTAAGAATTCGAGAGCAGACCTCTATCAATGCAAGAGAAGCCTTTGGATTGGGAATACTTACGGCATATATTGGCATTGTGGCCAATAGACAAGCAGCATCAATTCCTCTATTTCCGGCAAAGCCTATCAGAGTGCCATTCATGCCTGCAATATGCCCCTCAGGCATCATCATCACTCCTTGTTTCCCTATAAATTCACTTAAATCACGGCTATTTGAAGCTCCGTAAACCCGTGAAGGCTCTCTACTGGAGAGATTATTTGCAAAGGCGGCACCAGTAAAAATTTTTCTTACGCCCAGATGCTCGGAAAAATCCAGGAGTTCCGATATTACTTCTGACGCGGCAAATCCTGAAAGTTGGGCCTCACCTACAAAGTAAACGGCAGCAGGATCTCTGGTGTAATATATTCTACATACCGGTGATGGTGGAAGAAATGCTAGCCCATCTTTTACCTGAACTGTGTCTGGAAGAGTGTATCTACTGATATCTATCTCAGCAAATTTTACCGCATGCAACTGGCGGCGAATATAATTTACCGCCATTACCCCCACATTACCCATCCCGGGCCAGCCGGCAAGAAGGACTGGAAGTTCTATATCGGGGTCTGGTTTTCTTATTATTCTTATAGCCACAACAATATGTTAGCTAATTCTCGCCTTATTTTTCAAGCTGAAGACTCTTTTTTAGGAAGAACCACTGCCCGGCCCCTAACTACCAGCTTAGAATC
>JAAZFS010000022.1 GCA_012511615.1 Elusimicrobiota bacterium
CTCGGCCCATTGAAAGAGTCAGGAACTTTTTTGAAGTTGAAATTTGGAAACTTGACCCAGATTCCTATGGCTTTTTTTTGGGGAACGGGCTCAAACTTTTTCGGATTCTATTAATAATAATAAATGATTTTATTCGGGATAAATGTATGGTTCTTGCATCCTCCTTAACCTACTACTCAATTCTTGCGATTGTTCCATTTTTTGCTGTAATATTCGTAGTACTTAAATATATGGGACTTCAGAATACATACGGAGTGGTTTTTCTCAATAACATACTTCTCAATCCTGAAATTTCAAAGGGAGTTGTAGAATATGTAAATAATACGGAGTTAGGTGCTCTTGGTATAATAGGGGCCTTGGCTCTTATTAAGGTTGCATTCCTTCTTCTTATGAAAGTGGAGCATCATTTAAATTATATATGGGGGGCCAGAGAGAATCGGCCATTTTTTAAAAAAATTGCCTACTACTTTATAGCAATAATTCTTTTACCTGTGATTATAACACTTGGGTTTTCTGTTGCCATTGAGGTAGTAGGAGACTATATATTTCTTACCTTAGGGATGCTCCCCTATCTTTTTACCATCCTCGGATTTACTTTCATCTATTCAGTCCTTCCCAACGTTCCTGTGAAGCTCTTGCCAGCCTTGGCTGGTGGCACTATCGCTGGCCTTCTATGGCATGCTGCCCAGCAGACACTGGTATACTGGGCTGCTCGGGCTACTGAATTTAATCTTATTTACGGAAGTTTCTCTCAGTTGGTACTTGTATTTATGTGGGTATATATCAGCTGGACAATCATTCTGATAGGTGCAGAAATCTCATTTGCAGTTCAAAACCATAAGATTTACCGGCAGGCAAAAAAATCTAATGAAGTTAGTTCCTATTTCAGAGATAAGGTTGCTCTTACTGTTGCAGCTTCTGTTTTTAGAAAATTCTCTGCCACCAAGAAGCCTGTTCCCGCCCAAGAAGTTATTGAAAGTGTTGGCGGTTCAGTAAAACTTGTAAACAATCTTCTTTTTGATCTGACTGCATTCGGGTTTTTGCAGGAGTTAAGATATAAGAAATCACGGTTTTTTATCCCTGCTTCTGGAGCAGAGGATGCAACTGTTTATTCCGTAATAAAAGCCTTTAGGGAGAGTGGGGATTCGGATATTAAAATCAATGAATCTGATATAGTAGATAAGGTTAACTCTGCGCTGGAAAATATAATGGGAGCGGAAGCAGTCTCAGGTGATGTGCGTCTGAGTGAAATATAGAGGAGTATATTTATGAGTATTAATGATCTTCTTCTTGATGCAGTTAATAAAAATAATCCTTCAGGGGTCCGTAGTGCCCTAGAGGATGGGGCTGATGTAAATTACAGGGTGCTTTTTGGTATTTCTATGCTCATGATTGCTGCCGGAAGGGGCCATACGGATGTTGCCCAGATACTTCTTAGTGAGGGTGCTGACGTAAATAGTGAAGATAATCTTGGATACACCCCTCTCACCGTGGCCCAGCAGGGTGGCCATCTTGATATGATTAAGCTCTTGAAAGATCATGGCGGATTCTCTCATACTACTAAACTTTCTGAAAGGCTGGTTCAAAGGCAGCTCAATATATCCTTCTCCTGTGGAAAATCAGACGGTAGGGTCAAAGGTTTAACTACTGGGTTGAGTCTAACTGGGCTTGGAGCCCGGATAAGTGGGAGCGGTCTTAGCTATGATGAGATTAAGAGCATGCAGGGAAAAACTTGTTCAATAAGTTTTGATGAAATAGATTTAGGAATTCTCCCTGTGCCTGGTCGAGTCACCCGCGTAGAGAAAAGTTATGATTCTGACTACGAAGCTTTTGTTGGCATTGCTTTCAACCCTCACAGCATATTTTTCAGTCCCGATGAAATAGAAATTCTAAAAGAGAAGATCCGCAAGCAAGTGGAACAGGATTTTACATGAAAGGATTACAATAGATGGCAAAGCTGGTAAGAAAATTTAAAGACGAGTCCTCTTCTGTATATAAAATAGTCGAAGATCAAGCTGAAGATATAATTCAGTATATAGTCTCTACCCGTGATACACGCGACCTTATGAATTATCCCGAGATAGTTAGCGTTAGTTTCAGGGAGAAAATGAGGAATGGGGTAACCGCAGCACTGAAAGGAATCAATCATCTGGAAAAACTGAGCAGCATTGATTCTAAAAGCGTTAATGTTTTCCATATTTTGCGCGGTGCCTTAAACTTTGAGCTTGTTTCTGCCCTAAACAAGGCCTTTGGCTTTAAATGGCATAGTAGTTCATATATTTCCAGTCAGAGGGTGCTCAAGGAAGGAAGTTTTGAAATTAGTGAAGATCACTATAGAAAATTTGTCGTTCCGGATAATGCGACGCTCTACTGTTCGGACATAGTGGCTTCTGGGGTATCTTTTGATAATTCCTTGAAATATCTAGATGCTTACATGGAGTCTAAAAATTACAGTATTAAGAATCTTATCTTTATTACTATTGGTTGTCGTGAAGGTGCCCGAGTTTTAAGAAAATGGGATAAAATATTCCGTGAGAAGTATCCTGGATACGAGAAAACAATTATCTGCTATCTAGAAGGTTGTTTTGCCCTTGCCTCTCCAGATACCCCGATAAAAAACACCATGGCTGACACAGATCTTTTGAGGAGCCGTGATTTCGGAGCCCTGATTGCTCCAGAATTTGAGTACTCACAGTTTGAGAAAATCAATATTGCTCTTGAGGCCTGTGCAATATATGACGGAGGCAAGAAGGGCTTTGAGCCCCTCAATCATATAAGGGATATTCTCCTGTTTTGGGAGAAACAAAGGGATACTTCCTTGGATGATAAGCAGACGCTCTGGGATGAATATAACATGCGGCTTCCTCTGAGAGATTATTTTTCTGATTTCAAATCTCTCCAATTGGGAGATGCCCGTAGTCTGGAGGAAAAGCGCTCAGAAGTTTGGGAAGGAGTTACTTCCAAAGAGTATGATAAGATTTATGCAGGATTCGACTGGCTATGGAATGAGGCCAGAATAGCCCGGGCTCAGGAAGAGGATAGCCTGACCCGTGTCTGTAATGAGAAAATTAAATACCTCCGGACCCTGCTCGGGAATTTCTGATATCAGTTGAGAAACATTCCTCCCATAGATAGCAGTTATATTGGGGACGCGGAAACCTTGATTTTTTCTTCTGGTCCTTTCTGGGATTTGGAGGCAGTTTTCGGAGTGCTCAAGGGTGTGGTGAGTACGCACGCCCTATATATCGGCGGTATGGCGGAAGATCCAACATTTGAAAGAATCGGCGATCATAGCGAGGCTGTTAGGGTAGATTTTTTTTCTAGCCTCATAGATTTTTCTTCGTTGTTAGATGTATTTTTCGCTAGTCATGACCCTTATTCACTTACCTTGGACCGTAGGTATGCCTCCACAATTTTTTACTTTATGCCACATCATCTAGCTCAGGCTTCGGAAAGAATTGAAAGGATGAATAAAGACCATCCTGGGGTTCAAACTTCAATATATCCAGTGACTGCTTCATATTCTGCAGAAACTCATAATCAGAAGCATTACCTTTTTCAGAGCCGTCTCTTATCTGCTGAATTCCATGAAATTTATAAAACCAGAGAAAATATAATTAATTCTACGGCTGCCGCTCGGGTGAACGGGATTTTAGGCGGAGCTTGGAGCGAAAGCTTGTATGATGAAATATCCCTCTGTGGTTTATCGCCCGAATCGGAAAAATATTTGAAAGAGAGACTTTCCGATAATATGAATAAGGAAAAAGCACAAAACCATGAAATATACTGAAGGTAGGCCTGGAAGAGTTTTTGTCGTTCGCCTGGAGGACGGAGAAATAGTTCACGAAGAGATAGAGGCTCTTGCCCTAAAGGAAAACATAAGGTCAGCTGGTGTAATTATTCTGGGAGGTGCCGACAAGGATTCAAAACTGGTTTGCGGACCAGAGGATGGGCGTGCGAAAAAAATTGAGACCATCCATACAGTTCTTGATAATGTCCACGAGGTGATGGGGACGGGATCTATTTTCCCTGGTCCGGACGGATCCCCAATCCTCCATATGCACATCACTGCTGGAAGAAGAGAAAATGCTGTGACTGGTTGCATACGAAGTGGAGTAAGGGTCTGGCAGGTAATGGAAGTTTTGATTATGGAAATTACAGGTGTCGCTTCCTCGCGACAAAGAGATAAGGAGACAGGTTTTGACCTCCTTGAACCCTGAATTTAAAAATTCCTGGCATAGGTCCAAAAGAATCAAAGAATTTTTAAAGGACCTAAAGGAAGCTGGTGTTGAAGCATCTCTAAAGGAAGATTCTTTTCGGGACTATAGTTTAAAAATAAAGCTTTCAACTGGTGAAGAGCTGACTGTCTACCATAGTCCGAAAAAAAATACCTATAAAATAGATTTAAGGCAGGTAAAGCACTCCTTTCTTTTGGAAAGGTTGAAAGAAATTTGGCATGGGGAATCTGCCCGTCCAGGGAAAGGCTATCATATCTACGTGGACGGCTCTTGTCTTGCGGACAAGATTGGTTATGGAGCGGTTGTTTTAAAGGATAATTCTCCTGTGGCTCATCTTAGTGGTCCTGTGGATGCTAAAACTGCTGGCAATACTCGCCAGGTTGCCGGTGAGATTGAAGCGGTCATAAAAGCACTTGAGTGGGCTAGGGATAAAAAAATAAGCAAGGTTAGCATCTACTACGACTATGAAGGCTTGAGGAGCTGGGCCCTGGGGCTTTGGAAGGCCAAGCTTCCACTTACCTCTTCATATAGAGACAAGGTTGCCTCAAGCGGGATTGATATCAAATGGGTAAAGGTGGATGCCCACACGGGAAATCGCTGGAATGAAGAGGCAGATCGGCTGGCTAAAAAGGGTGCTTCTAAAGCCAATGAGTTTTCTGGTCAAGGAGAGCTTTTTTAGGAGTACCGCACTCTTTTCTGACGGAGCTTACCCCCCCTGTTTTTCCTGAAAAAAGATTGAATTCTCTTTGCTCGAATATAGAAAATTTTCAATTTGACAAATTTGCTGGGGGCCTTTAAAGTTGGGGTATAGTCGCAGTTTACATACAAACCTTTTTATACTAAATGTCAAAAAGATTCCTTCAATCAGTTAAAAAAAGAAATGGTGAAACAGTTGATTTCAAACCTTCAAAAATCACCCGGTCGGTACTTGCCGCCCTAGGCAATGGTCATGATGAAAAGTCCGCTTCGAAAGTAACCTCTGAAGTCGAACATAAACTTAAGAAAAAATTTGGTTACACCTCTCCTTCTGTTGAAGATGTTCAGGATGCAGTAGAAGCTTCCTTGATTGATTACGGTTATACCGATGCCGCAAAAAGTTATATTCTACGTCGTCACCAGCGTGATGAAAAGAGAGAAAAACATGCCTTTTCAAATAAAATCCGTGACTTAGTTGAGTCTTACGTTGGTCGGCAGGACTGGAGGGTTCAGGAAAACTCTAATGTTTCCTATTCTCTTTCGGCCATGCAGGAGTATATTTCTGGGGCAGTTCTGGCAGAATATACATTAAAATATAATTACCCCAAGGAAATATCTCAGGCTCACAGAAGTGGAGATATTCATATCCATGATCTCTCTGTTGGATCTTTCGGAGGCTACTGTGCTGGTTGGTCGTTGGGACAGCTTCTTTTAGAGGGCTTCAATGGTGTGAAAGGTCGGATATCTGCTAAGCCCGCAAAACATTTTAACGCCGCCTTGGGGCAAATAGTAAATTTTTTAGGGACCCTTCAAAACGAATGGGCTGGAGCCCAGGCCTTTTCCTCATTTGATACCTATCTAGCTCCACTTGTTGCCTATGACGGCCTCTCCTATAAAAAGGTAAAGCAAAGTATGCAGGAGTTTATTTTCGCCATTAATGCAACAAGCCGGTGGGGCAATCAGGTTCCATTTACAAATATAACATTTGATTTTGTCCCGCCAGAGGATATGAAGGATAAACCAGTTATTGTCGGTGGTAAATTCAGCCAAGATAAAACCTATTCTGATTTTCAGGATGAGATGGATATGATAAACAAGGCCTTCCTGGAGGTTATGCTAGAGGGGGATATGGATGGCCGAGTATTTACTTTTCCGATTCCGACCTATAATATCACAAAAGATTTTAAGTGGGATAGTGAAATCTCCGACCTTTTATTTGAAATGACAGGCAAGTATGGGATACCCTACTTTCAGAATTTTGTTAACAGCAGCCTCAATCCAGGGGATGTCAGGAGTATGTGTTGCCGGCTTCAGCTAGATATTCGGGAACTAAAGAAAAAGACCGGCGCTCTTTTTGGTTCTGGAGAAAAAACGGGGAGTCTGGGGGTTGTAACTATCAATCTTCCCAGACTAGGCTATCTATCCAAAAACCGTAAAGACTATTTTGAGAGACTTGATGAACTCCTCTACCTTTCAAAGGAATCTTTGGAGATAAAAAGAAGAGAAGTAGATAGAAATATGGAGTCTGGCCTTCTTCCTTGGTCAAAGAGATACTTAGGCACGCTGGATAATCATTTTTCCACCATAGGCATAGTTGGGATGAACGAGAGTTGCCTTAATTTCTTTGGAAAAGATATTGCCACGCCCGAGGGA
Source organism: Elusimicrobiota bacterium (assembly GCA_012511615.1). Taxonomy (GTDB): domain Bacteria; phylum CG03; class SLGR01; order SLGR01; family SLGR01; genus JAAZFS01. Next base: position 6,588 of record JAAZFS010000022.1, read on the forward strand.
AAAGAATTTGCGACTGAAGTCCTAGAGCATATCCGTAAAGCTCTTTTGGACTACCAAGAAATGACTGGGCATATTTATAATCTGGAGGCCACCCCCGCTGAAGGAGCTTCCTATCGTCTTGCCCGATTGGATAAAAAGGCTTACCCTGATATTATCACAGCCGGAGAGGATGACACCCCTTATTACACAAACTCTACTCAGTTACCGGTATCTTTCACCTCCGATATATTTGAGGCGGTTGAACATCAGGAGGAGCTCCAGGTTCTTTATAGCGGTGGAACAGTTTTTCATGGATTTCTTGGTGAAAAGAATATTTCTGCGACTTCTTGTAAGAACTTGGTAAAGAAATTGGCGGAACTATCCTCTATGCCTTACTTTACCATCACTCCCACCTACAGTATTTGTCCCAAGGACGGCTATATCTCAGGAGAGCACTGGAATTGTCCAGACTGTGATAGTGAATGCGAGGTTTACAGCCGTGTTGTGGGTTACTACAGGCCCGTATCCAGCTGGAATAAGGGTAAGCAGAAAGAGTTTTCCGAGAGGAAGATCTACCGCCTGCCGAAAAAAGATTCGATAGTAGAGTCTCCGGCAAGTCAAGAAGGTCGAGCCTCTCAGTTGGCTCTCTTCTGATCTGGCCCGCTTATGCGGGATTTTCCCTAAATGGAGCTCTACTCCGGCGGTTCATTTAGAAGACTAGCCGCATTCGGTGAAATTTCTATGATAGACTGGGATGGGAAAGCCTCAGCCCTTGTTTTTGTATCCGGCTGTCCCTGGAGATGCCCCTGGTGCCATAATTCTTCTCTCTTTAAAATCGCCGATACAGAAAAAGTTTCTGACCTGATGAAATATCTTTCTAAAAAACAAAAATGGATTGATGGTCTAGTTATTACTGGAGGGGAACCGCTTTTTAAAGATGATATTCTGGTTCTTCTAAAGGAAATTAAGAGGGCCGGTTTTAGGATAAAGCTTGATACCAATGGCTCAAATCCCAAGCTTCTAAAGAAAATCTTGGACTTAGATTTAGTGGATTATATTGCTATGGATATAAAAAGTGCTTTAAGAGAAAAAGATTACGATAGAGCCACCGGGGTTAAGGCTTGTCTAAAATCGGTGATGGAAAGTATTGAAGTCTTATCTTCTTATCCGCGTCATAGTTATGAATTTCGCACTACACTTATTGAAGGTATCGCAGAAGAGGATGAAGTATTGTATAATGTTGACATACTACCCTCCGGTTCACTATGGGCCCTACAGTCCTTTCGGGGGGAGAATGCTGCGTCAGAATCAATGAGGAGTTTACCTCCGATTTCAAAAAATCGCCTAGAGGCCCTGGCTCAAAAGCTCAAAGATAAGGGTTTCAAGTTAAGGTATTGATGTCGAATTAAAAAATGAAAGTAAAATTATTAAAAATAACCGAGGAAGCAGATAAACTCATAGAAGAGGCCGGAAGAATATGCTGGAAATCTGAAGATAGAATAACTCCAGATAGTTCCGATGGGTTTATCCGGATGCTGATTGAGGCTGGACACTTTTCAGTTTTAGAACACGCATCAGCTTCTTTTATGATATCAGGCGTTAGTCGTGCCTTATCTCACCAGCTTGTTAGGCATCGGCTCCTTTCTTTTTCACAAGAATCGCAGAGGTATGTTGGACAGGAAAATTTTACTTATGTTATACCTCAGGCAGTAAAGGCCAATCAGGAGGCCCTGCTTATATTTAAAGAGAAGATGCAAGCCCTCTCAGAGGGTTATTCTACACTTATTGAGATGGGAATCAAAAAAGAGGATGCCCGGTATTTACTACCTAATGCCACGGAAACAAGTCTTGTGATGACTGCAAATTTTCGCCAGTTGAGGCATATGCTTATTCTTCGCGGAAGTGAAGGTGCCCAGCTAGAGATAAGGCTTCTTTTTATAGTAATACTCCGCCTTCTTAAAGAAAAAGCGCCATCTTCTTTTTCTGATTTTAGAACGGATGCGGTGAAAAAAGTTATTGTGCAGGAAAAAGGAAATAATCCATGAGTAAAGTCCTTATAATTATGGGGTCAGGTAGCGATTTACCCTATTGCGAAGAGATTTCTATAGCTCTTGATGAATTAAAACTCCCTCATTCTTTGAGAGTGGCATCTGCCCACAAGACACCAGAAGAGGCTCTTAAGATAGTTAGAGAAGCAGCTGATAAGTTTAAAGTAATAATTACGGTCGCAGGCTTGAGTGATTCACTGAGCGGATTTGCTGCCGCTAACACAACACTTCCAGTTATAGCGGCTCCGCCCTTGAGTAAAAATTTTTCAGGTATGGACATTTTGTCCTCACTCTCCATGCCTCGTGGGGTGGCACCGATGACGGTTCTGGGAGCTTCGCAGGCGGCACTTGCGGCGGCTAAAATTATTGCTCTTTCAGATAAAAACATCGAAATAACCCTGGAAAAAAGCCTTGAGACCTCTGCGCTTAGGGTAAGGGATATGGATGAGAAAGTAAGAGATGGGAAGCGTAAAAAAACTTAAGATATTAAGTCCGGCAGTTGACTTAAAAGAGGGAGTTGGACGCCTCTTTTTTACTGACAAGTTTTCTATATTTGACTATGGAAGCATGCCAGATACCATTCCAGACAAGGGTAGGGCCCTGGCACTTATAGGAGCTTTTTTCTATGAACTTTTTGAAGAGCATGGTATCAAAACTCGCTACCGGGGCGTAATAGAAAATGGGGTAAGAAAGAAATTAGATGACATCTCTCAACCTCCAGAAGAATTAGAGCTATCTCTTTGCCATATTTTTAGACCGGACTTTAAAGATGGTCAATATGTCTATCCAGATTATTCATTAAAGCAGGGAAATTTTTTCATCCCTCTTGAGTTTATTTATAGAAATCGCCTTCCTAAGTGGGCAAGCATCTTTAAGCGCCTTAAATCCGGTGAGATAACTTA
>JAAZFS010000188.1 GCA_012511615.1 Elusimicrobiota bacterium
CTCCTCCCCATATAGTGTTTATTATGGCAACCACAGAACCCGAAAAAGTTTTACAAACAATTACTTCCAGGTGTCAGACATTTAGTTTTAGGCTGATCTAAGAAAAAGACCTAGTTGAGACCCTAAAGGCTATAGCAGAAACTGAAGGCGTTACTATTGAATAAGAAGGACTTGTTCTTTTGGCACGTGCCGCCATGGGGAGCTTAAGGGATGCAGAAAGTCTCATGGATCAGGCTCTTTCCTACGCTGGAGGAGAGTTAACTGCTGAAAAAGTATCAGAAGTATTAGGACTGATACCGAAAGATTTTCTTTTCGATTACACGACCGCATTTAATAAAAACGATGTTAAAGAAGCACTTTCAATTACTGAGAATCTTATAACAGTTGGCTTCAGTGCAAGTAGAATATTTTCTGAGCTTCTTCATCATTTCCGTAATCTCCTCTTTGCCAAAGTATTTGGAAAGAAGACAGAGTTTATGGGCTTCAGTGATGAATATTCAGAGAAACTTGCCCTTGATGCCGAGAGGTTTTCCCAAGAACACCTGATCTGGGTTACAGACTTTCTTACCATGAATTCCCAACGGATGAAATACGCCGAAGACCCCCGAATTGTACTTGATATGATAGTTATTAAACTCTCCCAGGAGTTCATTGGATTTGCTGAAATTAAAGAAAAATTGGGGCAGAGCTCAGATTTTACTATAGCTAATGTGAAAAAGTTATCCCCTCCTGTTGATAAAACTGTGGAGAAGTCGGCGCCTGTCGACGATATAATCCCTGAGGATAAACCCGCAGAAAAACCTGTAAAAAGGCCAGAAGACTCACGCGTAGAGCCAGTAAAACCCTCTAAAAAAGGCCGCTGGCAGAGGATACTTAACCTTATTCGCGATGAGTCAATTCCCCTTTATTTTTTCTTAAGAGACAGCCGGATTGAATTAGTGGAAAATATCATAAAAGTCTATGCTACAAACAATATAGACTACAGTGAAGACAAGCTTTCAATAGTAAGAAAATGCATCAATGATGTCATGGGTCCTGGCTACCTTCTTGATATTGTCAGGGAAGTTCCCGAAAAGGAAAAACCAGTAATTGATGAGCTTCCGAAACCAGGGGTTAAGCGGGTAACGCCTACTGAAATTGAAGCCAAGGAACCCATAGTTAGAAAAATTGTAGAGGAATTTGATGGAAGAATAGAAAAGGGTTAGAAAAAAGGAAAAACGATATGAATATAATGAAATTAATGAAACAGGCCCAGAAACTAAAAAAAGTTCAAAAAGAGATTGAAAGAACCATTGTTACCGAAAATTTAGATGGGGCTTCCCTCTCCATTACTGGCGGCGGAGTAGTGAAAAAACTAACAATCTCTGAGGAGCTTTATGAGACTGGGCGTGAAAATGTAGAGAAAACCATCACAAGACTTATGTCTGCAACAATGAAAAAACAGCAGGACATGATGAAAGAAAAAGGACAAGAAGTTATGGGTGGTATGGGCGGTCTTGCCGATATGCTTAAATGAGATACCGGCTTCCGGCCCCAGTAAGAAGTTTAGTTAACGAACTAACTAAGCTTCCGTCAATAGGTCCCCGCTCAGCTGAGAGATTAGCCTATTATTTGATGAAATCCCCCAAGGAGGAAGCTCTTAATTTGGCTGCAACAATCCGGGAGGCCAAAGAAAAAATTTCTTCCTGTGTTCTTTGTGGTGGTCTTGCAGACTCTGAAAAGTGTTATATCTGCTCTTCGGATAGCAGAGACAAAAAAACACTTTGCATAGTAGAAAACCCTCAGGACATAGCAGCCATTGAAGAGTCTGGATATATGGGTATTTACCATGTTCTTATGGGCTCGCTCTCTCCACTTGATGGAGTCACTCCGGATGATCTTAGAATCTCGGAACTTGTTGAAAGAATTAAGACAGAGCAATTTGATGAGATAATTCTTGCTCTTGACCCAAATGTCGAGGGAGAAGCTACCGCAATTTACCTCAAGGATATTCTGAAATCTTTCAATTTGAAAATTACCCAGCTTGCCTACGGCATACCCATGGGAGGCAACCTGGAATACGCTGATGGGATGACCCTAAGTAAGGCGCTCGAAGGCAGGCGGGTTTATTGACCCTGTAATAGCTCATAATTTCTTGACATAATTTTTGGCATAGGTAATATATGAGCAAAGAACTTCTTTAGGTAGAAGACTTTTAGAACACATCAAGATAAAAATTAAAATACAACCAAATTAAAAAGGCAGGAAAAAATGAAAAAAGTAATGAGCACTATTGACGGAAATACGGCTGCAACACATGTGGCTTATGCCTTCAGTGAAGTCGCGGCTATTTATCCCATAACCCCCTCATCGGACATGGGTGAAATGGCGGATGCTTGGTCAGCCCAGGGAAAGAAAAACATTTTCGGAACGACTGTTGATGTCGTAGAGATGCAATCCGAGGGTGGAGCTGCCGGAGCTATTCACGGATCACTTTCAGCTGGATCCCTAACCACTACTTTTACTGCTTCCCAGGGACTTCTTCTTATGATCCCAAACATGTATAAAATCGCCGGCGAACTTCAGCCTACTGTTTTTCATGTTTCAGCCCGAAGCCTAGCCTGCCAGGCACTCTCAATCTTCGGAGATCATTCGGACGTCATGGCTGCCAGAAACACAGGATTTGCCTTCCTAGCTTCAGCAGGTGTTCAGGAAACTATGGATCTTGCACTTGTAGCGCATCTTGCAACCCTCGAATCTAGAGTTCCTTTTGTTAGTTTTTTTGATGGATTTAGAACCTCTCATGAAATCCAGAAAGTAGAGATGATAGACTACGAAACCATCGCCTCTATGCTGGATATGAAATATGTACAGCAATTCCGTGACCTTGCCCTTAATCCAGAGAAACCTTTCCTTAAGGTTGGTCAGCAGGCCCCGGATGTATATTTCCAGGGTAGAGAAACCGTAAATCCATTTTATTTCAATACTCCAGGAATTGTTAAGAAATATATGGCATTATTGAAAGAAAAGACTGGTCGCTCTTATAAACTCTTCGATTACGTCGGAGCTCCTGATGCAGAAAAAATAATTATCGCTATGGGTTCAGCCTGCGATGCTATTGAAGAGACAATTAATTACTTAAATGCCAGGGGAGAAAAAGTTGGTGCCATAAAAGTCCGTCTTTTCAGACCTTTCTCCACGGAAGACTTTAAGGCAGCAATTCCTAAAACCGTAAAGAAAATAGCAGTTCTTGATAGAACAAAAGAACCCGGTGCAGTCGGTGAGCCTCTTTACCAGGATGTTGTCTGCACTCTTGCTAATGAAGGAATAGAAATTATTGGTGGCCGTTACGGCTTAAGCTCCAAAGAATTTACTCCTTCAATGGTTAAGGCTGTCTATGATCATCTTGATGGAAAAGCCTTCCATAATTTCACCGTCGGAATTGAAGATGACGTCACCAATCTTTCAATAGAAGTAAAAGAAGAAATAGATGCTGAAGATGAAGATACCATCCGCTGCATCTTCTGGGGACTTGGTTCAGACGGTACTGTCGGAGCCAATACAAACTCAATCAAGATTATTGGGGACAATACAGACATGTATGCCCAGGGTTATTTTTCCTATGACTCAAAGAAATCTGGAGGAATCACTATCTCCTATCTACGTTTTGGAAAGAAACCCATTAACTCACCCTATCTAATTAATACTGCTGATTTTGTAGCCCTACATAATCCCGCCTATATAGGTAGATACGATGTACTTGAACCTCTTGAAGAAGGCGGAGTTTTCCTTTTAAACTCTCCCAAACCTTCAGAAGAAGTATTCAGCAGCCTTACCAGGGATATGCAGGAAACCATAATCCGCAAAAAGATTAAATTCTACAGCATTGATGCCCTAAAGATTGCTCAGGAAGTCGGTCTTGGCGGAAGAATCAATACTGTTATGCAGGTTGCCTTCTTTCAGCTAGCCAATGTCATAGATGAAAAAGATGCAATAAAATACATCAAGGATTTTATCCAGACATCTTACGGACATAGGGGAGAGAAAATAGTTAATATGAACTTTGCTGCAGTTGACCAAGCTGCCGCAGCACTTCATAAGGTAGACTATCCTGCGACCGTGGACGAAATAAAAGAATCCTACCAGCAGCCCAGACTCGTACCCGAAGATTGCGATAAGTTTGTCTGTAACGTAATTGAGAAAATAATGCATCTTAAGGGTAATGAAATTCCAGTATCAGACATGCCACTAGACGGCTCTGTTCCTACTGGCACAGCAGTCCTGGAGAAAAGAGGGATAGCCCCCTTTGTGCCAAAGTGGATTTCAGAACACTGCATCCAGTGTGGAATGTGTTCGCTTGTTTGTCCGCATGCGGCAATCAGACATAAACAGATTCGTCCAGCTAGTCTGAAAGATGCACCGGAGACTTTCAACACAGTTAAATCAAGATCCAAGAACGATGCGGATCTCGAGTATAAAGTCCAGGTTTATCCTGAAGACTGTACTGGTTGCGGAAACTGCATAAACATTTGTCCTACAAAAGTAAAATCGCTTGAATTCACTACCATCCAGGAAGCAAGAGAAGCAGGCGAAACAGTAAATGCAGAGTTTTTCGAAAGTCTCGAAGACAACATACTTGATGGCGTACGAGAAATTTCTCTGAAAGGATCTCAGCTTAAGACTCCTCTCTTTGAATTCTCAGGTGCCTGCGCAGGTTGCGGTGAGACGCCATATATTAAACTGGCCACCCAGCTCTTCGGTGAGCGCATGATTATTGCTAACGCCACCGGATGCTCATCAATCTTTGGTGGAACTTTCCCAGTAGTTCCCTATACAAAGACCAAAGAAGGACGGGGGCCAGCTTGGGCCAACTCGCTCTTCGAAGATAACGCAGAGTATGGCTTAGGAATGAGATTGGCAGTTAATTCCCATAGAAAGCAGCTGAAGGCAGCAATTGAAAAAGCCCTTCAGACCAGCCTCGATTCAAAACTAAAAGATGCTTTAAAGAAAAACATCGAGCTTTGGGAAAATACCGATGAAGAAGCCATGGAAGCCGCAGATAATACTCGTCGGATTCTTAAAGACGTAAAAGCCGACAACTCTAATCTTGCTCAGATTATTGAATTTAAAGATTATCTAGTAGAAAGATCAGTCTGGGCATTTGGTGGAGACGGCTGGGCCTATGATATAGGCTATGGCGGTATTGACCACGTGCTAGCCTGAGGGAATAACTTAAATATCTTAGTTCTTGATACCTAAGTTTATTCTAACACAGACGGGCAAGCTTCTAAATCAACAAACCTTGCAGCAATAGCCAAGTTTGCCGCTGCCGGAAAACGTACTGGAAAGAAAGACCTAGGGCTTATGACCATGAGTTATGGTTATATCTACGTAGCCTCAATAGCCTTGGGAGCCAATCCCATGCAGGCAATCAGGGCATTAGCGGAAGCTGAAAGCTATCCTGGTCCTTCATTAGTACTAGCCTATGCTCCCTGTATAGCTCACGGAATTGATATGAGTCAGACCTATGCTATACAAAAAGAGGCAGTTGATTCAGGTTACTGGCCACTATATAGATACGATCCCAGACTAAAAGACGAAGGTAAAAGCCCCTTCACCTACGAGTCAAGAGATCCCAAAATGGATATGATGGACTTCCTTATGAACGAGGTTCGTTATAACTCACTGAAACGTCAGTATCCAGAAGTTGCAGATAAGCTTTATCAGGAAGCTGTAGACTTCAAAAAAGACAAGCACGCTTTCTATAAAAAATACAGTGATCTCTGATTTGAAATTTCACTAAATTTTAATATAATAAAGCGACAATTCAAATAAGGATCCCCGGTAACTCAATGGCAGAGTGAGCGGCTGTTAACCGCTAAGTTGTTGGTTCGAGTCCAACCCGGGGAGCCAGTTAGGAC
>JAAZFS010000189.1 GCA_012511615.1 Elusimicrobiota bacterium
CTTATAGTATATACAGAGGGAAGAAGGTTAGACCAGAACAGAAAATATTATGGCAGAAAGGAAACCTGGGACTCTGAGATACCTCTTGTGATTCTTGTAAATCGTGGTTCTGCCTCTGCTTCGGAAATTGTTGCAGGAGCGGTAAAGGATCATAAAAGAGGGATAATACTTGGCGAGACCACATTTGGTAAAGCTTCTGTTCAGAGTGTTATTGATTTAGAAGGTGGTAATTCTCTCCGGCTAACAACTGCCAAATATTATACTCCTGAAGGCGTATCAATTCACGATAAGGGGATTGAACCGGATATCAAGGTCACTCTTACTCCGGAAGTTCAGCTCCAGATAATCAAACAGCAGGAAGATGTTCATAATCTTCCAGAAGAAGAAGTTCAGAAACGCGAGCAGGAAAAAATATTAGATCCCCAGCTTAGCCGAGCTCATGATCTTCTGAGAGCCAGAAGACTCTTTATGAGAAATGTGGAGATTTCTGATGAATAAGAGTGGAGGTGGTGTTTATAGGTTCTTAACTTTCTTCTTTGCTGCTGCATTTTTAGTCACCCTTACTTTTTTTATAGTATTTTTTATTAAACCTGTAGCCAAGAAATCGCCAAAGGATCTTACCGCAGAATCCCTCAAGTTTGAAACTGTTTTAGGGCGAGTCTTTTCATCTGTCGGCATTGGCCTTGAATCAGTAATAGAGGATGTAAAAGAAGAATTTTCTGTGGATGGAAGAGAATGGATAAAGTTTCATAAATCACTCAGTCTACCAGAAAATTTGGCTGAAGAATTTTTCGACTGTTATCGTGATGAGGCTATAAAAAGAGGTTTGGAAATCTATACAACCAGGTATTCATCCGGTATGGAGTTTTCAGCTTCTCTTAGTGGCGCTCTTATTTCAGGGGTAGTAATAAACTTTAAACCCTTATATCGTGCAGCAATAATAATTGATGATGTGGGTTATCGTACAGACCTTGAAGAGTTTGTTGAGTCTGGCGGAGTTTTTACATATGCTATTCTTCCAAACATTTCTCATTCTCTTGTCCGCGCAGAAGAACTTCGCCAAGCAAGTATTCCCTATATTCTTCACATGCCTATGGAGCCTATTGGTTATCCTAAGATAAATCCTGGTTCTCCTGCACTTTTATCTGGCATGAGCCGAAAAGATATATCCGATAAGCTAGATGAAGCTTTAAAGAGCGTACCTGATGCACCTGGACTGAACAATCATATGGGATCGGCCTTTACTGCAGATGAAGCCTCTGTTGAAAATTTAATGAGCGTGCTCAAAGAAAAAGGCCTATTTTTTGTTGACTCCAGAACGATTGGTAAATCTCTAGCCTATGATTCAGCACTAGATGCCAAAGTTCCAGCAGCTGAAAACCGTGTTTTTCTTGATAATGAAGATGACCCAGAATATATCAAAGAACGTCTTGAAGTATTTATAAAGAGAGTCCTCGATAAGGGGGAGGCTGTAGCAATCGGGCATGCCACCAAAAAACACACTGCTTCTGTCATAAAAAATTTTCTACCAAGGTTTGAAGAAGAGGGAATAGAACTCCTACCAGTGGAAGAACTCCTTCATTGAAAATACTTGGAATAGAAACCTCTTGCGATGAGACTGCTGTATCGCTTGTAGAAAATAAAGAAATTTTAGCGGAAAAAATCGCTTCACAGATTGAAATTCATGCGGCCTATGGCGGTGTTGTGCCAGAAATCGCTTCCAGAGAACACTTAAAGAAATTAAATATTTTGATAGAAGAGGCTCTTTCAGAAGCAAATCTAACTTTTCAAGATATAGATGCTGTTGCCGTGACCGCCCGTCCCGGATTGGAAGGATCTCTTCTTGTAGGGCTCACTGCCGCTCGGGCAATCGCTTCACTTATGAATATTCCTCTTATTGAAGTTGACCATGTAGAGGCTCATCTCTTTGCTCGCGAATTTAATGACCCCGGACCCACGCCCGGGATAGGTCTAGTCATCTCTGGAGGTCATACCCGGCTCTTTTACATTAAGGAGTGGGGAGACTATAGGATCTTAGGCGATACCCGTGATGATGCTGTGGGGGAGGCATTTGATAAGGTTGCATCCCTTCTGTCTTTACCTTATCCTGGAGGACCTTCTATTGAGAAAGCCGCTTTAGATGGGGACTCTTCCAAATTCAAATTTCCCATTTCCAAAATGAAAAATCCTTATGATTTCTCATACAGTGGATTGAAAACTGCGGTTCTTTACGAGCTGAAATACCGACTCGGTAGGGAGCCGACAGAGAAAGATGTTAGTGATATAGCCGCTTCATTTCAGGAGGCTGCCTTTGAACCTTTGATAAAAAATGCTCTTATGGCCGCCAGAGAACATTCTGCTGATTGGATATTTGTTTCTGGTGGAGTAGCAGCAAATGAGAGACTTAGAGATAAATTTGCTGATGCTTTAAAAGGCGATAGAATTAGGGCCGTATTTCCGCCCAAGCGTCTCTGCACAGATAATGCTTCAATGGTAGCAGCCTGTGGAGCCTACCATCTTAAAAAAACTTAGGGCAAAATAGTTTTCTAATTAAATCTTTTTATAGATTGCTAGGATTTCCCTTTTTTTAAGGGAGTGCTATCCTTGCTCCCAGACTGGTATCCCATCCCAAATTTTCTCCTGTGAGAGAAACTCCTCCGCTGAGGAAAATGAAGGGAAAGGGGCTTACTTCTAGGCCCGCAGAAAGTCTGAAGGCGTTAGCGTCAGGTTTTAAGGTAACTCCACCTGCCTTTATTTCGGATCTGGTCATATCGTAGAATATTCCCGCTCTAGGCCTAAGTATCAAAATCTTTTTTGAGGCGACTAGTCCCAGTGAGGTAGTATTTATTTTGAATCCGCTTGCTGTCAGAGAATTATATGCTGCAATTAATGACAGGGCTGGAAGGGGGTTAATTAATCTATCCTTGATTAAATTGTAAGTGGCTCCGCCTCCCAGAAGGGTTAGGCTTTCACCAGCCCCTTTTATTTCTAAATTCATTCCTCTTACAAAGAGGTTAATTCCTTTCGGTAGACCCACAGCTCCGGAAATCCAGGGAACGGGTAAATAATCCAGGTTAATAACTTCATTGTCATTTGAAATTCCGCTCGCAGTTAGCCTGAAAGATATTTCTCCGCCGGGAAAGCCCATCGAGACACCTCTTTCGTCAAGTCCTCCGGCCAGGGCCGCTCCGATATCAGCTACTACTGGTGAGAGTTCATCCTTTGTTTTATCTTTAGCCTTATCCACCCAGCCGGCCTGGGAGAGGCCAGAAGATAAAACAAAAAATGCGATTGCAAGATAAATTTTCTTTGACATAATGGTTTTCCTTTTAAATTAATTTTTTCCTAACTAAATGATTTTAAGAAAAACAAGAAAAAATTACAAGATGCTCGCTAAAAAAGATTGAAATACTTGAGTCAAGTATTATAATATAACTCTGGTTGACAAAAATCACCCTATTATGTTAAATTTTTAAAGTAATAAAAGGAAAAATATGCCCTTAAATATCCTTCCAGGAAGAAAAAATGTCATAGGAGTTGATATAGGTTCAAGCTCGGTTAAACTTCTGGAGTTAAAAGCTACTGGAGCCCGCATAAATCCGGTTTCCTATGCAGAAGAAAAAATAAGCCTTGATATTGAACTTAAATCTCCTGATGAGAGAAGACAGCATTATGTATCAGCCCTAAAAAAAGCTCTTGCTCGCGGCAAATTTAAAACCAAGAATGCCGCAGTATCCCTATCTGGAAATTCTGTTATAGTTCGGTTTGTCCAATTTCCGAAGATGAGTCAGGAGGAACTTAAAAAGACTCTCCAGTTTGAGGCAGAGCCTCATATACCCTTTGATATTGCAGATGTTTACTTGGATGCCCAGATTATAGGCGATATTGAAGAAGATGGCCAAATCCAGATGGAAACCATACTTGTTGCAGCAAAGAAGGAACTTGTCGAGTACAAACTGGATCTTCTTGAGGCGGCTGGCCTTAGGCCTTCGGTGGTTGATGTGGATGCTTTTGCTGTTGAGAATGCCTATGAGGCTCTTCATAAAGACGAGGCCAACCAGACTATAATGATTCTAAATATAGGGGCATCGGTTACTAATATTAATATTATTGATCAAGGGGTTTCCAAAGTAGTCAGAGATATAAACATTGCTGGAAATTCATTCACCAAGGCGATAAATACTGCACTTCAGATTGATCTTAATAAAGCCGAGGCACTTAAAAAGAAGTATGGTCTTACTGGTAAAGGAGAATCAGACATACCCAAGAGAATTCAGCAAGCTCTTTTATCGTCCGTGGGGGGATTAATCTCAGAAGTAGATAGATCACTTGATTTTTTTGCGGGCCAAAGTGCTGGCCGTGGTAGCTCTGTCGATTATATTCTTCTTAGCGGAGGTAGCTCTGCCCTGAAAGGTCTTGCAAGTCTTATTAAGAAAGAGATTAATCTTCCAGTTAAGGTATTCAATCCTTTTATCGGCACGGAGTTTGCATCTTCTGACGGAGTTCTCCTACCATCGCTTGCGGTTGTAACCGGGCTTGCTTTAAGAAAGATTGGGGATAATGCTTAGATGATTAAAGTAAATCTTCTCCCAGAAATTTATTTTAAAAAAGCTGCTGCTCGGAAGAGAAATATCTTAATAGGCTTTGCATTGGGGATAATCCTGCTTGCTTTCGTGGGTGTCTATTTTATGCGTGCTTCCCGCCTTGCGGAAATTGAGAGACAGGTAGCCGTGATTGAGAAAGAACTAAGAGGTCTACGACCTGTAGTGGACCAAGTGAATGCCCTGAAAAAAACTATGGCTGAACTGGACAGAAAACTAGGAGTCATAAGCGACCTTATGCAGACTAGGCTTTATTATCCAGTATTTATGGCTAATCTTTCAGAGATCTTATCTCCAGGGGTTTGGTTGACCTTATTTTCAAGCACTGGTGGCTCTGGAGGTGAAATGAAACTAAGTATGCGGCTCCAGGCTCAGGATAATTTTGCTGTGGCTGATCTTCTGAACACTTTGGAGTTATCAGAGAACTACAAGGATGTATCCTTTAGCGGAATATCAACAACAGTAGGCGAGGAAGCGGAAGGCTTGAGAGTTTTTAGCTTAGATTGTGTTTACCTGCCGTCAGAGGAAAAAAAGGGAGAAGAATAATGGCTGAAAAGCAGCCTGTACCAAGAGAACAAAAAATTGCGCTTGCCATTTTGGGCTTGATTGGGCTTTATATGCTTTACTCTAATTTTTTTGCTCCCATGGGGGGCAAAATTACTGCCGCAGAGAAGAAACTTTCAGATAAAGAATCCGAACTGCTTGAGATGAGGCCCCGTGCTGCTGAGATTAATGTTTTACAGGAGGAATTAAAACTCTATGAGGAGCTTCTTGCTGAGACAGAGGATAAATTGCCCGTAAGTGAAGAGCTACCTCAGTTTATCAGGAGTATTACCGCTCTTGCAGCAAGGTATGATATGGATCTCCGTGTTTTAAATATGCTCGGCGTTGAACAGGGGGAATACTATAATTCACATGTATATGGGATGAGGCTGGTATCTGACTATCATAATCTTGCAAGGTTTTTTGCCGAACTAGGCCAGATGGAAAGAATCATGAATGTGAAAAATCTTTCCATGGAGCCATTTGTAGATGGTGAAAATGAGTATGATAACCTTCTTGAAGCAAATTTTCAGTTGGTAGCCTTTACATTTAAAAAATGAGAAAACTTTTAATATTTATTGCCACAGGAGTTATTTTAGC
>JAAZFS010000190.1 GCA_012511615.1 Elusimicrobiota bacterium
CCAAGCGTATCACAGGCCGAGAGATAAGTAGTTTTCTATACTTACTCTCATCAAAAACCATATGTAGACCACAGGCAAGAGCCAAAAGGGTCTTTCCAGTCCCAGCCAACCCTACAAGAGTCACAAGTTTTATGTCCTCGTTCATAAGGGCCTCTATGGCGAACTTCTGTTCCATATTTAGAGCAGTAAGACCCCGGGGTTTAGCCTTATCATAAAAAGTACTTTTTATTACCCCTTCTTCAGAGAAATACCGACCAAGAGCCCTTTTTTTCTCATCGGTTGAAGATTTAATTAGCAAAAACTCCTGTGGAATAAGCCCTTCTGGAGCTGGCATGACCTTTTGCTCTTGGAATTCATCTACCAGATGGTCCTCTATTTCAATCTCTCTCCAGCCTGCATACAGCTCTTCAAACTTAACTCTGGCCTTGTCGAAATCCTGAACTTCAAGACCAAGCGCTTCGGCCTTTATCCTCATATTTATATCCTTGGATATAAAAATCACCCTGGAACCATTTTCTTTAAGTCCTAGGGCAACCGATAGTATCTCATTATCGGCTCTCTTCTTCAGATAGGCAGGCATATTATCTGATTTTATTTCAGTCTCTATTCTCAGACTACCCCCTGAATCAAGACTCATACCCTTATCCAGTCTTCCCCGCTCACGGAGGGCATCTATCTTTCTTGATACAAGTCGGGCATTCCTTCCCCGCTCAGCTGAACTTCTTTTTAAATTATCAAGTTCCTCTATTACAGTCAGGGGTATGACAACCTCATTATCATCAAAATCAAAAATACTATCCGGGTCATGTATCAGCACATTAGTATCTAAAACAAATGTTTTCATCTAAATTTTTTATCCTCCGTCTTGACTAAGTTCTTCTTCACAAAGCTCATAGTAATTACACCAACGACAAAATCTTTTACTTTCCGAAAGGGGATATGAATACATATCATGGGGTATATTTTCTTCTGGGTCTGCCAGGGCGGCCTTCATCTCATCAATACTTTCTTTGATATCACGCTCGGTCTCTTCAAAAGTCTCCTTGGTAACTTCTACATCACGATAATTTCCGGTCAATAGATACTCTACACGCCCTATCATATCTTCTACATCCACTCCCATCTTATCCCTCAAATACATGCAATATACATTCAACTGGGCCGCATGGGCATCATCTTCCTTGCCTGTCTTCCAGTCCACAACCACCCATTTGCCATCAGCCCGTTTGTATACAAGGTCAGGTACTGCATATACTGGAGTTCCAAAAAGCTCAAAGGTATCCATACTCTCCAAAAGTCTCATTTCAACACCTTCTTCCTGGAGTTCTTTGATAGATTTACAGGTAAGCAGGTTTTTAATTGAAAACTGCATCTTTTCTTTTATCTTGGCTATCAGATCTTTAGATATTCCATAACCATAGTAGAATTCATAAAGAAAAAGATATTTTTTAGGGCTGGCCTTCCAAGGCGAAAGATCCTTAGTGAGTTGTCTGGATTCTTTCCAGGCCTCATTCAAGAGAAACCTTACCTTATCAGTAAGGGTTTCTTCAGTTGGGAGTTTCCCTGAGCTATCTATGATTTTGCAGGTATATTCAGCCACCTCATGTACTGCACTTCCCAAAAGAAGGTGAATCCCTGTAAGGTTCTTGAGCCGGTATGCTGTTTTGGACAATTCATCGGCGCCGAACTCCCATCCGTTATGGGCCAGATAATAGTTATAGAAATACTTTCTTCTGCACTCTACAAAACTTGCTTTCCTAGATGATGACCAACTCCAAGGTGGGTACTGGCTTCTCTGATATGACAACTTATTCTCCTTTATTTTTTACATTCGAAATTATATCATTAATATTCAAAAAATCAAAAACTCCGACGGTTTTTGAAAAATCTTCAGCTATTGATATAATTCCCCTTATGGGATGCTTAACTCTTTACCTATTATTGGCCCTGATTTTCCTTCTCCCTCTACTTTTTGCGGAGATGATTACGGGCGCTTTTGTTCTCCTGGGTTTTTCTCCGGGAGCCGCCTTTATTATGCTTCTTGCAGTCTTAATAGGAAGCGGAATAAATATTCCCATAAAAACCTGGTATGAAGACTACGATTATATCCCCCCAAATTCATATTTCCAAAGTCTCATTTCTGGATTAATAGCAAAGCCCCACAAAAAAATATTAGCAATTAATCTAGGGGGCGCCATTATCCCTACTCTAATCAGTCTATGGCAGATTAAAAGACTTTTCACAGAATTTGCTTCCTCTCATCCACAGGGGGTAGCTGTTTTTGTATTCGTTTTTCTTCTAAACACTTATGTTTGTAATAGAACTGCAAAAATGGTCCCCTACAAAGGTATAACTATACCAGCCTTTATCCCTCCCATAACAGTTGCAATCCCGACACTTTTACTTGCTCCCGATATAGCACCAATTATAGCCTTTCCGGCTGGGGTCCTAGGCGTCCTTCTTGGAGCAGATATTCTTCACCTAAATGAGATAAAGAATATGCCCGGACCTGGTGGAAGTATCGGAGGCGCCGGAACCTTTGATGGAGTTTTTCTTTCCGGAATCATCTCGGTATTTCTTACCGGATAAGTTTTAAGCTAAGAGGTAATATTATACTCCTCTTGATGCAATCTATAGTCTTTCTTTATATTAATTTTTTTCTTTAACTGATTTTCAACATCTTCAAAACCCTTGGATGTAAATACATCAGCAATTTTCGGATGTAGATAAAGATTTATTTTTTTACCTTTAATGTTGGGCCCTTTCCTTAGGAGTTCCCTCTTAATCTTAACATACATGGTAAACTCAGAATATATCATCCCACTTCCAGAGCAGTAAGGACAATCCTGGCAGATGACATTAAGTATCGACTCCTTACGTCTCTGCCTGGTTAGTTCTATAAGACCAAGACGACTCATAGGATAAATTCTAAGCTTTGCCTTATCGATTTTCATCTCTTCACGCATTATATTAAGAAGTTTCTGGCGGTTACTTCGGTTTTCAAGGTCGATAAAATCGATGATAATTATCCCTCCAATGTCTCTTAAAATTATTTGTGAAGCTGCAATCCGGGCCGCCTCTTCATTGACTTTCATGGCCGTAGTTTCCCTATCAGTATCTCCAGTAAAACTTCCGGTATTTACATCTATTGCAGTCAGGGCCTCTGTCTGTTCAATTATTATATAGCCCCCGCAATCCAAGGGAATTTTTCGTTTTTTCAAATTCTCTATCTGGGCCTCTACTTTATAGCGTTCAAATAGAGGCAAGTCTGAATCATAAAACTGAATCTTATTATTGAATTCCGGAAAAATTTTCCTTACAAATGCCTTAACCTTTTTATAGGTCTCTCTGTCATTGATTAGAAACTGTTTAGTATTCTTATCCAGAAACTCCCGGGCCGCATAAGTGACTATGTCAGACTCCTCATATACCAAGACTGGCTTATTTGATTTTTTAGCTTTTCTAATCTCCCGATTTATACGACTCCAGAGCTTCATCAAGAACTTTCCCTCTCGGACTATTTCTCTTTTTGTCTTTTTCTCAGAGGCTGTCCTTGCGATAAAGCCCCCTCCCTTTGGGGCCATCCCTTCAAGAATTGTCTTAAGGCGTTCCCGTTCTTTTTCTTCTTGAATGTTCCGGGAAACTCCAATTTTCCCCTCATTAGGCATAAAAATCAGCAGTCCACCCAAAATTGATATTTTCCCGGTTATCTTGGCCCCCTTATCCTGGACCTCCTCCTTGACAACCTGGACCACTATCATCTCATTTTTTCTTATATCTCCTGAATAATCAGAAATCGGTAAAAAAGCATTTTTTCCTTTGCCAATATCAACAAAACAAGAGTTAATCCCCTCTAGGACATTCTGCACCCTGCCTATATAAATATTACCCGCTGACTTTGATACCTTCCCCCTCTCGATGTATACATCCACCAGCCTACCC
>JAAZFS010000191.1 GCA_012511615.1 Elusimicrobiota bacterium
ACGATTTTGCGTGGGTCAAGCTCTTGGATGTCAGGATCCCAGCCCAGTTCCTTATAGAACTCAACAATAAAGCAGCCGGCATCTGTAGAGTTCAGAATATCAAGTGCGGGTAGTTGCGTTCGTGTGTTCCATCAACTCCTCTCCATGAAAAAAGAGCCCTATTGGCTTACTTCGGGCTCTTGTCTTTTAAGGTTTTTAAAAAGCTTCAAAACTTCTTCTGTCTCCGCCAATACAATAAGAAAGCTGCCGGCCATAAAACCCACGATAAACCATCGCAGCCATATCACTTCCTCTCCTTAAGCATTTGGTAAAGCTGAATTGCAGTGATGGCTCCAAGAACAAAAGGTTCAAGAGGACCTATAAGGGGCACCTCCTTCTGTAGTTCTTATAACGCTTTTGAGAGGAAAAATTGCGGGTACTTACAAAATAGATTTTGTGTGGTTATCAAAAACCATTGACATCATTTTCAATATGGTATATGACAACCACGAAACCAAAAAGGGGGAATTTCAATTTGTCTAACCAAACAAGGGAAACGATGCAAAAACAGAGGGCACAAGAAGTGGCGTGGCAAATAGGGGAGTATTTACGAGGAAAATTAAATGCTGAAGAAAATCTTGTTTACCAAATTGGTCTATCGGCATTGGCTTTTATGGTGAAAAACAATCCCGATAGTAGTCTTACAAATTTGGATTTGGAAGCAGAAATAAAAGAGGAGACCACATTGCGTTTCCTTAAGAAGTTAGTGAAAAATCAAGTCGAGCAGGTGGAGTTTCTTATAAGCAAATATTCAGCAGAAGAATTAGCTGCTTCTGTCTTGTATGCAGAACCTCGTCTTTACCGCCAAGAAGCTGAATGTTCCACACCTAGTGGTGTTTCAAAATTGGCACTATCGGTACTGGATATCCAAGATGGTGATATCGTTTTAGACTTAGGCTCTGGTGTAGGCTCTTTCCTAATGGAGGCTTCTCGTTGTTCGAATAACATCAAATTGCATGGGGTTGAAATCAATACAGAGAGCGTAATTATAGCAAATCTGAGAAGTATTGTAAGTGGAATACCGCTAACGATTACGCAGGGAAACATGGTTAGTCAAGATTATTCTGAAGTGCATGCTAATAAGGTTTTTTCTAATTTTCCGGTAGGCGTGCGTATGCAGCAGTTGCAAAGGGATGTGGAGCAGAATAAAAATCTAGAAAAGTATTTTAAAACTGCTAGACGATCAAATTCCGGTGATTGGGTTTACGCAATAGCATCTTATCTAAATATGAAAAACCCTGGAAAGACAGTAGTATTAATGTCAAATGCCGGTACTTGGAATAAGCCTGATGAACTTCTAAGAAAGCACCTGTTAGAAAATGGCGATATAGAGGGAGTCATTCAGTTATCTCCGTGGCTATTTACGCATACTGCCATACCATTTACGATGCTGGTTTTAAGCCCTGGCAACAAAGATGTCAAAATGGTTGATGCATCCGACTTTTATACTGAGGAGAGACGGCAGAATATATTGACCGAAGAGGACGTAAAGAGAGGTGTCAATGCTTATCATCATGAAACAAATAATAGCCGCACTGTAAGTTTAGAGGAGATTGCAAAACAAGAGTTCATCATCAATCCGGGACGATATTTACTACCTAAATTAGATTTAACAACAGAAACATTGTCCCTCGGTGATATCTGCCTTTCAATTAATCGTGGAACGATGATTCGCTCCACTGAACTAGATGCCCTTGGTACTGAAGAAGAAACTGGTTATCAATATCTTATGCTCCAAAATATTAAGGACGGGCTTATTGAATCTGGGCTTTCTAATTTGATTGAAGTTAGTGAACGAGATGAAAAATACTGTATAAAAAACGGCAATCTTGTTATTTCGAAAACATCGCCTTTTAAAATTGCTGTAGCGAAGATTCATGAGGGACAAACTATTTTAGCGAACGGAAATCTGTATTTTCTTGAATTGGATGAGTCCAAAGTCAATCCAACCTTTGTTTC
>JAAZFS010000192.1 GCA_012511615.1 Elusimicrobiota bacterium
CTCCACGGCCTTTTACAGTAAAACTATCGGAAGTGTCGGTTCTCTCTACCTGAATGCTCACGTCTCTCTGTTTTTCTCTCTGGAGACGGTCCCATATATGCCTTGAAGTTACATAGTCTCCATCAAGTCCAGCAAAGGGAGAATCATTAACCATAAATTCAATAGCCATTGTGGGGGGATCTATCTCAATTGAAGGAAGAGCTTCTGGATTATCCTTGTCTGCTATTGTCACTCCAACATCAAAATTATCTGTTCCGGCAACTGATACGATATCTCCAGCCAGGGCCTCATCTACCTCGGTCCTAGCTAAACCGTCATAGAGATATACCTTTGTTAGTTTAAAATTTCCCAACTGACTATTGGAGCTAAGCAAGGATACAATATCATTCTTTTTAATTTTTCCCCGATGGATTTTTCCGGTGGCAATTTTTCCTACATAATTATCATATTCACTAGCAGAAATAAGCATCTGCAAGGGTCCATCTAAATCACCTTGGCTATCTGCTACATTTTTAATTATGCTGTCTAATACAGAGATCATATCCTCTGAGTCATCATCTATCTCATTTTTTGAATAGCCGTCACGGGCTGAAGCATAAATAATGGGAAAATCAAGCTGGTCATCATCTGCCCTTAGTTCTATAAAAAGTTCAAAAACCTGATCAAGAACCTTATGGGGTCGGGCATTGTGGCGATCGATTTTATTGATTACTACAACTGGTCTGAGTCCAAGTTCAAGAGATTTTTTTAAAACATATTTAGTCTGAGGCATAGGGCCCTCATAGGCATCAACTAAAAGAAGGACAGAGTCCACCATCTTAAGAATCCTCTGAACCTCACCACCAAAATCCGCATGACCTGGAGTATCTACTATATTGATTTTATAGCCTCCATAGAAAAGAGAGGCATTCTTTGAAAATATAGTGATACCTCTCTCTTTTTCTATATCATTTGAATCCATTACTCGATCGGCGACCGCTTCATTTGAACGAAAAGTGCCGGTTTGTTTTAGCAGGGAATCAACAAGAGTTGTTTTCCCATGATCAACGTGAGCAATTATGGCAATATTTTTTATTTTTCTTTTTGTCATTGTTTTAAATACTGTAGGTTTTCATCAGACGGCTAATGATTATATGAATTTTTCAAGTAATTACAAAATATCTTTAAAAGCTAATTCAGTTTGATTTGATTGACAGCAATATATAAAATAACCTGATGCTTCATTTAGTTAATCTATCAAAATCATACGGAAACCAGGTTTTATTCGATAATTTAACCTGCACCATTAATCCTGGGGAGAAAATAGGACTGGTCGGAAGAAACGGTTCTGGTAAAACCACCCTATTTAATATCATACTGGGTAAAACTCCTGCAGATACTGGTGAGGTAAATCATCCTTCAGACTACCGGATAGGCCATCTTGAACAAATTGCAGATTTTAAATCGGAGAGCGCTTTAGAGGAAGCTCTGAAAGGTCTTCATAGAAGAGAATATGGAGATGAATGGAAAGCAAAGAAACTCCTGGCAGGCCTAGGCTTTAGTGAAAAAATGATGGAGAGCGCCCCTAGTATTTTATCTAGCGGTTATAAAATCCGTCTAAATCTAGCCAAACTCATACTTTCAGATCCTAATCTTTTACTCTTGGACGAACCCAACAACTATCTTGATATCGTTTCAATACGCTGGCTTATAAACTATCTAAAAGACTGGAAAAAAGAACTAATTATAATAAGTCATGACCGGAATTTTTTAGAACAAACTACCGACTACACCATCCTGATTCATAGAGAACAGCTCAGAAAATTCAATCTTACACCCTCGGAGTCTCTGGCAAAAATAGCTGAAGAAGAAGAAGTACATGAAAAAACCCGACTAAACTACGAAAAGAAAAGAGAACAGACCGAGGAATACATCAGAAGATTCCGGGCCAAGGCCAGGATGGCTAAATCCGTCCAGTCCGCAGTGAAAGCTCTTGAAAAGCAAGAAGCTATTGTAAAACTTGATCAAATCAGGGGAATCGATTTTGCATTTCAATCAAAGCCCTTGCGGTCTCCCTCGGTTATGACTCTTGAAAATATTTCGTTCTCTTATTCTAATTCCCCCTTATTTCAAAATATTAATCTGGAGATAGGAAGTAGAGATAGAATCTGCGTCACTGGGAAAAATGGAATTGGTAAAACTACACTCCTAAGAATCATGGCTGGCGATCTTGAAATGACTGGGGGCTCTATAAAAACCCACCCATCAATTAAAATTGCCC
>JAAZFS010000193.1 GCA_012511615.1 Elusimicrobiota bacterium
AAAAGCATCAGAAAAAAACTTCTCATCCCCTCAGCTTTTCTTTAATCTTGGCATCTTAGCTCGGGCATACGGAGAGAATGAGTTAGCAGAAGAACAACTTAAGCGCTACTTAGAAACTCCTGATTCACTAAAAGACCCTATTAAACAAAACCGGGCCAAAAATGAATTGGAAATAGCCCAAGGAAAAATACAAATAAAAACTCATCCAGAAATACTCTATGTAACTCTAACCAACAAATGTAATGCCAACTGTCTGGTCTGCTGCGTTGAAAAGACCCCCCCATGGGAAATACGTGAAGAAGTCCTTAATGAGATAAAATCACTTTTCCCCTATCTAAAGAGAATATTCTGGTTAGGCGGAGAGGTTTTTTTCTATAAGAATTTCAAAAGAGTTTTTGCCCAAGCAATAAAGTATCCTCAAATGAAACAAGTTATTCTAACTAACGGCCTACTTCTTGATAAAGAATGGGCAGATCTTTTTTCTCAATCCAACCTGCATCTTGTCTACTCTATTGACAGTATTATCCCAGAGGTTTATGAAAAAATACGTAGAGGTAGTTCCTATAAAAAGCTATTAGAAAATATCCAACTCGTAAAAGATGCTGAGATCAGAAATACTGAATTCAGTACGGGCATGACTTTTATCTTGATGAAATCCAATTATACCGAGCTACCACTACTTGCTGATTTTGCCTTAGAAAAAGGATTTAAAACTCTTACAATAAACGAGGTCCGCGGCGAATTCCAAGAAAAAATAGACTTCAAAAAAGACAAGGAGGTTGCGAGCTTTGTAAAGAAACACCTGCCAGAACTTATTGATAAATGTTTAAAATTTGGAATTGAACTAAATAATGAAATGGCTATAGGCCTAGATACTCCTGAAGAAAAAATACTGCCTCTTGAAGAAGAAAAATCTTGCGAAAAAGAAAAATTGAAAGGTCCCTATTGCCTCTATCCTTGGAAAAGCATCACAATGGACGTATTTGGCAAAACTATACCTTGGTTTTATTGCAGTCAAGAACTTGGAAATACGGATGAGAAATTTCTAAAAGAAATCTGGAACGGGGAAACGATGCAAAAGTACAGAGAAAATATTTTAAAAAATAATTCTAACTATCTCTGTCCCCAAAACTGTGTCGCTATAAACAAAGAGAATATTTTCTCCGCCCTTCTTTAAAAAGAAAGCCCCATTGACTCTCTCTCTATGCCGCTTTCAAGACATACTGCATTGCAGATTCCAGCATAATCTTTATTCTTCATTCTTTTTCTGTAGTCCTGCATACCCAAATTATTCCAGATATCATAGATAGAGTCATCCAACACATTTCCCACCTTCTTTGAACAAAGACAATGAGGCTTTACCTCTCCTCCGATATCTATAAAAAGGTGCTGCCAGGGCCAATAACAAAGAAGATCTGGTTCTTTTTGTATGGAAGAATCAGAAGATTCAGAAGAATCTTTCGTCGAGGGAGTTGGCTCTATTTCCTGGAGCCCAGGGAGCCAGTTATGAAATTCTTTTCCAGCATCACTGAGTTTCTTCTCCATCTCCTTAACTCTCTCGGATATAAAACTCATTACTTTGGGGTCTCTCTTGAGAAATATATTCTCTTCTGTTTCAATATAGTCAACAGGCGTGAGAGTGAGATCATCAAAACCTTGCTCTATTGCAAAATCCGCCATTTTCCCAATATCTTTATAATTAGTTTTCATTATAGTGCAGTTTATAGATGTCTTCATATTTCCAGAGGCTGTTTTTTTAACCTGGTTAATCAGTTTTGAACTCTTAACTATGTCTTTAAATTTTCCTCCACGACGGATATACTCGTATATCTCTGGAACCGCAGAATCAATTGAATATGTAAGGTTTATATTGGCCCGCGATAGAAGATCTGCCCATTTTTCAGTTATAAGAAGTCCATCGGTTACAACTGTCTGATGAATATGAGGATTTTTCAGGGCCTCTTCAAAAAGGGATTCAAAATAATCCGATAGAAAGACTTCTCCTCCTAGCCACATTACACGCTGTAAATATGGAATAAGATCTATAACTTCTTTCGCTGTTTTTTCTGGAAGATCCCAAGCTACTTTATAGCTATTACACATTATACAGCGAAGATTGCATCTTGTGGTAAGGACTATTCCTAAGCCTCTTGGTTTTGACTCAAGTACTTCTTTCCCCTGGCATATTTCTATTTCATTCAAGAGGCGATTGTGATGAAAAGATCCAGGTGATGCTTGAGAGATATCAAGAGCTTTTTTAAAACTTTTTATAGCCTCTGGCAAACGGGAGGCCTCTCTGAGTACCCTTCCGCGGGCATAGTAAACCTCTAAGGTTTTGAATCCTTCCTCAAGGGCTTGATCCAAGTAGGAAAGGGATTTATCATAGTCGCCCTTAAGTTCTGCATCCTCAGCAGCTTTTAATAACTCAGGGCAGCGGTCAATCGTCATCTCCCCCCTCCTCCATACGGTTCTCCCAGTGATTCTTCCAACGCTCCTCTTCCCCAACTATCATTGCGAAAGAGCAGGCACACTTGGCATAAGGACAGGGGTGGGGTTCTTCATAAAGTTTAAATGTTCCATCTAGGAGATTTCCCAAACATCCCCAGTTTTCCCAAGTCATACAGCAGCGGTGAGCAGTCCCATCAGGATGTATCTTGGCATAAACCTCACCCATTCGGCAGGGCAAGCCTTCCCGACTATTTTTATCTGACCCATACCATTTAAGCATGGTTTTTGTGGGGTCTGAAGAAGTATCTTTATTTTCTTCACGGGGCTTCTCGTTCCAGAGTCGGAGGCGCTCCTCCGGGGTATAGTCTTCGGGATAATTCCTGTCCTCCCAAGGGCCCCGGTAGGGAATTACAGTAACTTCAAAACCTGCCTCTCGCGCTTTTTTCTCAAAGGAAGAAAGAAATTTCAAGGCAGGAGGATAGGCAACATAATTTAAACCACCAGTCACGCATCCTGCATTTCTTAAAGAGATAAGCTTATTGATAAACTCATCGGCGTCAGTATCGAGGGGATGAAAACTTGCTGAAAAACTCACTTTCTCAGGCTTATCAATATTTGCAAGGAATTTTTCTACATCCAGAGATAGATTTGTATCAAAACCTATTGAATGTCGTTTCAAAAGTTCCCCAGAAAGTCGATAAATATCTGGATAAACAAAAGGTTCACCGCCAGTTATATGGAGCCGGCAGGAACCATATCTTTGATAAATGTCCTCCCAGACCTCTGCCCACTTATCAGTACCGGGATAACGGTTAACTTTTGAAAGCTCCTCCCATTTTCCATCAAAAAAACAGTGGGGGCAACGATAATTACAATCGTAGTGAATGTCCCAGGTAAAAAATACTCTTTGAGGGTACCTGGTCATTTCTCTTTCTCGGTGGGAACTTTATAAACTGGATGAGGCAGGGC
>JAAZFS010000023.1 GCA_012511615.1 Elusimicrobiota bacterium
ATTTTGAGATTGGAAGGAAATCCTTTGAAAATACTTCAAAATAAGGATTGGATCTTAAAATTAGAAAAAGTAAAAAAAGAAGTGGATTTTATGATTGGCCGGCCCGCTGATGAACTTATAGGTGATGCTCTTGAAATAAGGAAAATATCTACAAGCTATAGTCTTATATCAGAACTTACCAGACGCCTAGCCGAAAAGACCGATAAAGACTTTGTACTTGTTGCTGATTTAGGTTTCTTTGAAGAATTTGTTCAAATTTACATTCGCCGTTCAGAGAAAAACAATTTTTCAACAGACATTTTTCGCGAGACTGCTCTTTCTTTGGGGGCCCGAGTGGGAGGGAAAGAGGAAGTTGCCGGAATAATAATTGATAGAATAGATTTTGAAGCTTACTTAGATAAACTTAGAAAGATTTTTTCTGATAATGATGATTCTACTACTTGAAGGCAAACTAAGGACTATGGTCGCGTTGACAAATAAAAACTCTTAAGTTATTATCTGTTCAGTACATACTGAACAATATGAATGATTCAAGAAAACTCCAACTAAAGTTTGCAAACGCCACAGGAATGCTGGCCTCCCGCCTTAGCCTATCTCCTATAGCCGGTCAGATTTATGGTCTTCTCTATCTATCTGAAGAGCCCGTTTCCTTAAACGATATGGTGGATAAACTTGCTATCAGTAAGGCCTCTGCCTCAACAAATGTTCGCGCCCTTGAATCTTGGGGAGCTGTAAGAAAAGTCTGGGTTTCAAATTCCCGCCGAGATTATTATGAGGCGGAGCCTGATATAATGAAAATAGTATTTTCTAAGCTCAAAGAGGGTATGGAAAGGCGTATGGGAGAGTTTAAGGATCAGTTCAGCCTGATTGATTCTGAGAAAAAAGATTTCTCTATTCCTAAACTTGAAAATAATTTTATTTTTGAACGAATAAACCATCTGGAGAAAATATTTTCTCTAATCGAAATGCTACTCAATAACTTTCCTTATATTTTAGAGCTTATTTCCTCCACAGGTTTGCCTGATGAGTAAAAAAGTCATTTTAGCTGCTGGTGCTCGTCCGAATTTTATGAAAATTGCTCCGCTTTATCGGGAACTGAAAAAGTCTTCATCTATCACTCCACTAATCCTTCACACCGGTCAGCATAATAGAAAAAACATGTCCGATGTTTTCTTTAAGGATCTTCAGCTCCCCCCGCCTCATATAAGTTTTTCTATTAAAGGCCACAGTCCTTCAGAGCTATCACTTTTTATGAAAAGAGAATTGGATAAACTATTTAGCCAGAAGCCTTGCGACCTTTTAATTGTGGTGGGCGACGTTACCTCCACCTTCGCCACTGCTTTGTCAGGAAGTAAATACGGCATTCCCATAGCACATGTTGAGGCTGGCTTAAGGAGTTTTGACTTAAGTATGCCGGAAGAAATAAACCGAATTTTTACAGATCATTTATCAGACTATCTTTTCACTACTTCAAGATATGCCAGTGAAAATCTCAAGAAAGAAAAAATACCAGAATCGAAAATATTCTTTACCGGAAATGTTATGATAGATACTCTTATCAGTTTTAGACCTCAGGCCCTAAAATCAGATATTTTAAGTCGATTTAATCTAGAAAAAAAGGAATATGCTCTTCTTACGCTTCACAGACC
>JAAZFS010000194.1 GCA_012511615.1 Elusimicrobiota bacterium
GTTATAACTGATATCCCCGAGGGTGCTACTGCTGTTGGAATACCAGCCAAGGTCGGCCTTGGTTTTTCTGGAAAAGATCTTGAAGCCCTTGAACATGGAAAACTTCCCGATCCTGTAGCAGATGCCGTTCGTTACCTTATAAAAGAGCAGGATTTACTTGAAGAAAGAATTAAAAAACTTGAGAAATTGGAAGGGCTAGAAAGTAGATTGGATCAGGTGATAGCTGCTAGAAAAAAAGAGATACTGGAGGAGTTTTGCCCCAAAACTGGAGAAAATAGTGAAGGTGGTGGAATCTAACTATCCTTCTTTGAAAAAATTAATTTCTATAGAGATTAAAAATCAGACTTGGATTAAAAACAATCTAGAAGATTCTATAAATAAAACTGTTTATTAAATGAAAAAAAATATTATAAATTTTAAAGAGATTAAGAATAGGTCAACACCCAAAAAGCCAGCCCTAATTTGTTTTAGGACTGAATATACTCCTAACAAGAGAAAACCAATGGTAGTTCTCCTTGGGGTTCTGTCTGTTTTTTTTATTACTTTAAGTTCAGTTTCCGCTGGACTTCTTGAAGGCTACTTCTATACGGGGGAGGAGCCGGGAGCTGCCGCGCATGCCCGGGGACTTACATATTTAGCACATCCGGCTGGTGGCTATGCTCCTTTTTGGAATCCTGCATCACTTGCGCGCGAGAAAAGGCAATTTCTGGCCTTTTCATCCAATGTCGTTGATATTGATTCAGAAAATCTTCCTGATAGTCTTGATGCCTTTAGAAATGGAAGACTCAATTATCTTGCTTTGGTTGGGCCTGAAGTAGGCTTATACTGGAGAAACCTTTCATCTTTCAAGGATGTTGAAGACGAAAATCAAGATAATTATCGGGATGTTCGAATGAATCTTATGGGAGTGGCAATAGGCATCGATCATGCTCAAAATATTGATTTTGGTATGAATATTAATTTTCTTCATGGAACCGTTGGATTTGTGAAAAAAGACGGTGCCGAACTTCTTGCCGAGGTTCCCTATGGATATGGCTGGAGTCTTGATTGGGGACTAATCTACCATATATTTGATAACTTTAAGGCTGGGGTTTCCCTGAAAAATGCGCCAGGAGCCATGTATTGGGATAAGGGATTCGGACGGGATAGACTTCCGGTTTCATTTAGGGGCGGAATAAATATCAGTATGAGTAATTTGATGAGTTTTGGTGTGGAATATGAAAAATGGTTTTCAGATGGGAGTATAAAACCAGGGGAGTCGGCTCATCTGGGTGTTGAACATTTTTTAAGTAAACAACTAGTTCTCCGGGCGGGGATATACGGAAAGAATCTTAGTAAAGAAGCAGAAGCTGTTTATACGGCAGGACTAGGATATTCCCTAGACTCATTCAGTATGGATATAGCAGTACGTCAATACGGAAGTGACCTTAAGGCCGGAAGGCGGTTCAGTATATCTGCAGAGATTCCGCTTTAAGCCGCTTTTACGATTTTACCGGACTTGATGCAACGGGTGCAGACTGTTGCACGCTGTTTTCTGCCATCAAGTATAATTTTTATCTTTTGCAGGTTAGGTTTGAATGTCCTTCTGGTCCTGCGGTTTGATTTGCTGACATTGTTTCCGGTTGTTGTACCTTTTTTACATATAATGCATTTGTTACTCATAATTCCGTATTTATAGCAAAAATTATTAATTTATTCAACTCTTGATAAATCTTAAGACAAATATAGAAGAACTGAAAGGAATCGGTCCAGTTCGTGGAAATCTTTTCAGGGGAATGGGAATTGAGAAGGTAATTGATCTAATTCGATGTTTTCCCCTTAGGTATGAAGATAGAAGGCAGGTAACCTCCACCCTAGAGATTAGGGAGGGACAGGACTTTCTTATAAAAGGAAGAGTAGTCTCACATTCATACAGAAAGCTCAGGGGAAGAAAATCACTTCTGACGATTATTTTGGAAGATGAAGTCGGAAAATTCAGACTGCAAGCTTTTAATCAGCCATACTTGAGAGAAATTTTTGTAAAAGGGGATGAGTTTTTTGTCTATGGAAAATTCACCTTTAAAGACGGTCTTCCAGAATCCTCCCTTTTTGACTACGAGAAGGCTCTTACTCCATTAGAGGATAGACTTAATACGCATCGAATAATTCCAGTCTATCCGCTCAGAGAAGGTTTGAGTCAAAAACTTATCAGAAGAATTATATTTTCCCTGCTTCAAGAAGAGGAATTTCAGGTCAAGGAGTTTTTACCCCAGCAGGTTCTTAGTAAAGAAAATTTGCCAGATTATAAAGAAGCTCTTGTAAATATTCATTATCCTGAAAATTATGAAAAACTTGCATTGTCTAAGAAACGATTTGTTATTGAAGAATTCCTTATTCTTCAGACTGCGCTTCTTATTAAGCGCAGAAAACTCATATCTGAACCGCGCCGCTTTACTTATGTCTTAAAAAGAAATCTTCTCACTCCTTTTAGAAACACTCTCGGATTTGATTTTACTCCAGGACAGAAAAAAGCAATAAACGATATATTCAAAGACATGTTTTCTGATAAGCCTATGAGGCGTCTTCTTCAGGGTGATGTGGGCTCTAGGAAAACCTTGGTTGCAGTATCTGCACTTCTTCTTGCAGTGGAAAATGGCCATCAAGGAGTGATTTTAGCACCTACAGAGATATTGGCTGACCAGCACTATAACACGCTGGAAAAGTTTTTAAAAAAACTTGGGGTTAAGCTTCTTTCTATAAAGGGAGGTCTCTCGGGAAATCGTCGTAAGAAATATTTAGAAAAGATAAAAACTGCCGATATTGTTATAGGAACCCATGCTCTTTTAGAGCCAGATATCAATCTTTCCCGGGCTTCTATTATGGTTATTGATGAACAACATCGCTTTGGAGTAAAGCAGAAAGCTACTCTACAGGGAAAAAGCCAGGGTGTTGATATCCTTTCAATGAGCGCAACCCCCATACCGCGCTCGGCTGCATTATGTCTTTATGGTGACCATGATCTTACATCAATTAGAGATCTTCCTCCTGGAAGAAAGAGGCCCCTAACCCGGAAGGTT
This sequence comes from Elusimicrobiota bacterium, assembly GCA_012511615.1. Classification (GTDB taxonomy): domain Bacteria; phylum CG03; class SLGR01; order SLGR01; family SLGR01; genus JAAZFS01. Next base: position 3,057 of record JAAZFS010000194.1, read on the forward strand.
ACTTCAAAAGAAGGTTTTAAAATTATTATTTCAGAGGTAAAGGAGGGGCGTCAGGCATTCATAGTTCATCCCCTGGTAGAAGATTCTGATAACTTAGAATTAAAATCAGCTTCAGAGCGCTATATGAAATTGAAAGATGAAGTGTTTTCCGATTTTGAATGTGCACTTCTGCATGGCCGGATGAGCTCAGATGAGAAAGTGAAGATAATGCGGGATATTTCTCAAGGAAAGGGCCAAATACTCTTTACTACCACTCTTATAGAGGTGGGAATAGATATTCCAAATGCCAGTGTTATTTTGATTGAAAATTATTCAAGATATGGCTTGGCTACCCTCCACCAGCTCAGAGGCCGCATAGCCAGAAGCCAGCATCAGCCCCTTTGTTTGCTTACTGGGAGAGATACGACATTAAATGCAGCCCAGCGCCTCAAGGTAATCATTGAAGAGAGTGATGGTTTTCGCATATCAGAGGAGGATATGAGGCTGCGCGGAATAGGAGAGTTGTTTGGTCTCCGCCAGCATGGTCTTATGGATTTCAAGCTTGCAGATCCATTGAAAGATCAGAAACTTCTTTACACTTGTCGAAAATACGCTGAAGATATAGTAAATAATGATTCTGGCAGTGATGCTTTATTTATTAAGGCGGTCAGAGAAA
>JAAZFS010000195.1 GCA_012511615.1 Elusimicrobiota bacterium
ATGTATACATCCACCAGCCTACCCTGTTCAACTATCGCTACTCTTTTTTCATCCTGATTTACATCTGCGTAAATACTGCGTGACACTTAATTCTCCTTAATTCCTTTTCTTAAAATCATATTAATCAACAAACAATGTTTTAATTTTTTTATAACTACATCCTTTCAATCCTGAAACTTTGGAGGGGTTTGCTATATTCCCATCCACTTTCATTACTCTCACAAAAATCTCTCCGTCTTTTTCGCGAAGACTGCATTTAGAAAAAGGCGGGTTTTTCTCCAGCACCTCCCCTATCACCTGGTAGTCAAATCCACTTATAATAGTGTTTATCCCAGGATCATCTTTTTCTATTTCTGATATATCCACCACCTCCAAGCCCTCAATAAGCTTTTCTTTTAGAAGTCCCGAGCGATAAGCACTCATTCTCCTTCTAAGAGCAACATCCAAATATTCAGCATTAGATGAGACGCCCAGGCTAAGCGGAGGTCCGCTTGAGAGTTTAATCCTAGGATTAAATCCCCTGGTAAATTCCAGTGGCCAACCAGCCATTCTCATCCCTCGCTGAAAAACTCCCATAGTATCCAGATGCCCAATAAGGGTGGCTGGATATCTTTTTGAATATTTTATCCTTACTCTTAAAGTCAATTTTAGGCCTCCATGGCCTTCTGGTAGGCTTTCAATAAAGACTCCCGTCCGACTTCAAGAACTACATTATCCCAAGGAAGGACTTCAGATGTTTTATATTCTCTGAAATAATATTCCTCCCAAGAACTCCCTATATCTCGGAAAGCTTCCTCCCATATTTCAAAATTAAAATGTTCCGACCACTGGTCAAAGCGAGCCCCTCTCTTTCTTGCAGCAAGTAGAAGCTCCGAAAGAGATGCATCTGCCCTTGAGAGTATGCTTACTATAATATGCTGGCCCTTATTAAATCGGCTAACCTTTGCAGGCGCTTTTTTCCTGATGTATTCTGCTTTCTGTAAAAGCTGGTCTGGATCCTGGGCAGAAACCCACTGAAATGGCGTATGTGGCTGGGGAACCAAAGGAGATATAGAAGCAGACACGGTAAGCCCCGAACTTTTCTTAACCAATGAAATAAATGATATTATGCTTTCTATATCCTCCGCATCCTCTCCTGGAAGCCCAATCATAAAATAGAGTTTTATCCTTTTCCAGCCCAGACGGGCAGCCTCTACTGCCGCCGAAATTATTTCTTCTGAAGAAATATTTTTACCTATAACTTTCTGAAGTTTTTTTGAAGGGGTCTCTGGAGCCAGAGTTATTCCCCCCTTTCTCATTCTGGCCATCCTAGCGGCTAATCCAGATGCAAAATGAGAGGGGCGCATGCTAGACATGACTGCAGATACTCCCAGACTTCTAAAAGAATAATGGAGCTCATCAAGAAGACGTATTATCTCAGTGTGATCCGTCCCTGAAAGAGAGGTTAAGCTTATCTCGTCATAGCCAGTTGAGGCGACGCTTGCAGAAGCTACTTCCATAAGTTTTTCTACAGTTTTCTCTCGGTAAGGCGAATATATTACCGATGCCTGGCAGAAACGACAACGATTCCGACAACCTCGATTAATTTCCAGGTTTATTCTCGCATGAGCAGACTCAGTCAGGGCCTGAGGCGGAGAAACAGGAAAGTAGGTATTATCAAACTCTTTGAAAATTGCATAGCGGGCGGTTTTACTTATACCAGGCACAAATACTCCCTCAATAGCTGCCGCATTCAATAGAAAAGAATTTCTATCGTTTTTTTCTTTTTGATAGAGAGAAAGAACCTCCGGAAGCACAGGCTCCGCCTCACCAAGAATTATTATATCGAAAAAAGCCGACAGGGCCGCCGGATTTGCAAAACTTGGCCCCCCACCCATTATTAGTGGACAATCCTGCCTATCCTCCCTTCGCGGCTCTATTTTTGAAAGTTCAAGCATATTGATGAAATTAGTAAAAGATAACTCATACTGCATTGAAAATCCTATAATGTCGAACGAGCCTGCAGGTCTCTTACTTTCTAGTGAAAAAAGAGGATAATTTTCCTTCCTCAGCCACTCCTCCATATCAATAGCCGGAGCAAAGACTCTCTCACAGGAAAATCCCGGCTGCAAATTAACAATATTACCCACAGTATGAAAGCCCAGACTAGACATTCCAATGGAATAATCGTCTGGAAAAGCAAGCAGAAATTTTATTGTATTTTCCCGGTTAGGATAGGCCGAATATTCTCCACCTGAATAGCGACCGGGAAGTTGAAATTTTGGAAGTATTTTCTCCCAGTCTGGAGTTTTCATAGAATCAGCTAGCAATTATATCCCCTCTCAAATTAATATTTAACATTATCCCGGTCATGCCTAAAAAGGCTATCAGTCCAGTACCTCCATAAGATATAAGTGGAAGTTGCAGCCCCATAACCGGGAGCATCCCCAGAGTTACAGCGATATTCATAGCTGTCTGACTTATAAAAACAGTAAATAAACCTGTTGCTATAAGTTTTGCTGAGTACTCCTCTGTCTGCTCAATAATTTTTATAAACTGCCAAAGAAAGGTAAAAATAAGAGCCAGCATGATAAAACTACCTATAAACCCCAGTTCCTCGGCTATTGAGGCAAAGATAAAATCAGTATGCCTAACAGGTAAAAACCCAAGCTGAGTCTGAGTCCCACCAAAAAGTCCCCTACCGGTTAGTCTTCCAGAACCTAAGGCAAGAAGTGATTGGCGGGTGTTATAGCCCACACCAAGTGGATCAAGTTCTGGCATAAGAAAAGCCACAATCCGCCTCCTCTGATAATCCTTTAAAAGATAGGTGCCACCCAGTCCAGCTCCAGCTGAGCCCCAGATAAAAATAGCAGTATGGATAAAACCCTTCCAGCGAAGATTCTTATTTAGCTGCCTAACTCCCCGGTAAACCCAAGCAGCAAGACCCGTAAGTAGGATAGGCCATATTATGTAGTGAATTTTTAAAAGAGTTGTTCCCCTTGCAAAAAGATAGGATTCAGTCAAAAGAGTTCCACCAAATATAAGGAGAAGAAAAACAAGTATATTCACCCAGCCAGTCTCAATATCTGAAATAGAAAGCATGGCGAAAACTGCAAAAAACATCGGAATCATAGAACCATAGTCTGGTTGGGCAGTCACTAGAAAGAACACAATCACAAGAGGTAGGAGAGATATGAAAAAATTTGAACGCTTTCTTATGAGACGAGCAGTACTAAATATAAGGGCGACTTTGGCAAACTCTACTGGCTGAAAATAGAAAAAAAACAGATTCAGCCATCTTTTTCCTCCGTGAATCTCCGTTCCTATTAAGAGCACCGCCACAAGAAGGGATATAGAAAAAAGAAATATAAAAAAGCTCAAGTCCTCAAGCACCCTGTAGGGTAGAATCCTCATAAGCATCATAAGACCCAGACCAATCAGGGCTGCAAAAAGTTGCTTTATATATATATTAGAAAACGCAGGTGAATTAACGGTTGTTGAAAAAACGGCAAGCACGCCCCATACACACATTATTATGGCGGAAATTATTATAATCTTATCTATCTGCCTTCTCATAGAGTTTTTTCCTTAAAGTACTCCCGGAAAACCGCCCTGGCAACCGGCATGGCATGAGTGGCCCCAAATCCAGCATTTTCCATCATAACTACTATGGCAATTTCTGGGTTTTTTGCTGGAGCATAACCTGCAAACCAGGCATGGTCATCTCCGAAGGGATTCTGGGCTGTCCCCGTCTTGGCTGCAGCATCTACCGGCACATTAAACCAGGCGGCGGTTCCCCCACCACCCGGCTGGGCGGCCATTTCCATCCCCTCCTGAATTATTTCAAGGATTTCTTGGGAAATTTCTCCCTGCTTTAGCTTATCCGGCTCATGACCAGCGAGAAGCTTACCGTCTTTTACCTCTAATTTCAAAACCGATGGATTTGCAATATATCCTCCCGTAGCAACCATAGAGACAGCCCTCAATATTTGAATAGGAGTAGTAAGCACAAAACCCTGTCCCACACCCATATTCACACTATCACCGGGATTCCAGCCAGCACCTAAATTAGTTTTTTTCCATTCGGGACTGGGCAGACTTCCTCTAACCTCTCCGCTAAAATAATTCTGGACTGGCGCTCCTAACCCTAGAGCCTCGCCCGCCTTCCTGATTGCCTCGGGACCTACATCAAGAGCCAGATTATAAAAATAAACATTACAGGACTTGGCTATAGCCTCTTTCATATTAAGTTTTCCATGACGGGTGTCGCTCCAACAACGAAAAACCCTCTTGTCATATCCTACCGTAATGCTACCGTCGCACCTATATTCTTTCTCAGGTGAAATTCCTTCAGAAAGGGCGGCAGCCGCTGTAATAATTTTAAAAACAGAACCAGGAGGATACTGTCCCTGAATGGGCCTATTAAAAAGTGGATGATCAGGATTTTGAAAAATCTCAGCGACCTCTTCCCTAGAAAGTGGCATGGTGAAAATAGAAGGGTCATATCCGGGGTTTGAAAACCATACAAGGATTTCTCCCGTAGAGGGATTCATGGCAATAACTGAGCCAGCCCTATCTCCAAATGCCCTAGCGGCTGCCCTTTGGAGCTCGGAGTCTATTGTTAACAAAAGGTCCGTTCCGGGTTCAGGAGGCAAAACACTAATTATCTTTCTATGATGCCCTGTCACACCTACTTCAATTTCTTGGTATCCAGCCCGACCCCGAAGTTTGCTGTCAAACACCCTCTCTAGGCCAGCTTTTCCAATCCGGTCGCGCAATCGGTAGCCTTCACGCCTGAGTTCACTCAATTCTTCTGGGCTTATCTGTCCCGTATAGCCAATGAAATGTGAAAAAATATCATTAAAAGGGTACTCTCTGACAGAGTCAACATGGATAAAGGTCCGAGGAATAAAATGGGCATTTTCCTCCAGTATAAGAATCTCATCAAATTTCAAATTGGGTATAAGATTTATAACCCCAAAAGGAAGGCGCTCGGCGGTTTTCATCCTCTCCAAAAGATTCTCCGCGCTTCGGCCAATGAGGTTTTCTATTCTTTTTGCTATTTCTTCCGTGGAGACTTCCTCCCTAACTTCGGAGGGTAAGATATACAAGGAGTACG
>JAAZFS010000196.1 GCA_012511615.1 Elusimicrobiota bacterium
AAAGTTTAAAGGGAAGGAGTTCAAATGAACAAGTACAGAATTATCCATCAAACAGAAAGTAGGCTTATCTCAGAACTTGATAATCGACTAATAATAATAGCAGAGAGAATGCCTGCTGCACCCGTAGCCAGTGCACAAATCTGGGTAAAAACCGGTTCAGTCTTTGAGCAGGAGTTTTCGGGAAGCGGGATATCCCATTTCCTCGAGCACCTACTATGCGGTGGGACCACCTCTACGCGCAGCGAGGCAGAATCCAATAAAATACTAGGAAAAATAGGGGCTCAGAAAAATGCCGCAACCGGGCTCGATACTGTAAGGTATTATATAAATACTGTTTCTTCAAATATTAATACTGCTGTGGAGTTATTATCGGATTGGATAATAAACGCCTCTATACCCGAGGATGAGTTTCTTCGAGAAAAAGAGGTGATAATAAGTGAATTTTCAATGGGCGAAGGTGAGCCCGGCAGAATATTATGGAAACTAACCCACCAGGCTCTCTACTCTTCTCATCCAGCCCGTCATCCCACTATCGGCTATATTGACGAGTTCCTTAAAATTACCCGCGATGATATCTTGAGTTTTTATAAAAGAATGTACCTACCCAACAACATGGTTTTTGTAGTCTCGGGAGATATTGATCCAGAAAAAATCACCTCCCTTATTGCCGACTTATGGAATCAAATCCCTGCTGGTGAACTACCAGAGATAGTTTTCCCAAAGAATAGTCCTGAAGTTTCCAGTCTTCCTATAGAAGGCAAGGCTGACATAGGAAGACCTCAGATCCGCCTGGCCTGGCCGGGCACCTCTCTAGGGGCAAAGCATGACTACGCACTGGATCTCTTGGGTGTAATTCTCGGGCAGGGAGACTATTCCCGCCTAAACAGAAAATTGAGAGATTCAGAGCGAATTGTATCATCTATCCGAGCTTATAATCTTAGCTTTCCTTGGGGAGAAGGATTTTTCGGTATAGACGCAGAGCCTGCCCCACATCCGGAAGGCTGGGAAAGCTCCATTAAAGTGGCAAAATCAGCTATCCTCAGAGAAATTAAGCTTATCTTAAAAGAGGGACTAAATGATGAAGAACTTGAGCGGGCCAAAAGAATGGTTCTTTCTACTGCTTTTTCCTCTAACCAGAAGGTACAGGAATCTGCTTCAAACCTGGCTTCAAATACCATAGACTCAAGCGACCCTGACTATGTCTTTAATTATGCCAGTCAAATCCAAGCTCTAGAGGAAAAGGATCTTCTCAATGCAGCGAAAAAATTTCTCGACTCGGATAACCCTTTAGAAATAAGACTTGTTCCCCTAGCAGATGATGAAGAAATAGAGCCACTTGAGCGGGTGTCTACAGAAGATATAAAAGATAACTCTGATCACCGTAAAATAATTTTAGATAATATCGCCACCATCAAAACTCTTAAAAATGCTGAGGTAAAAGAAAGAGGTCGAGGAAAAATCGGAGACTTTGAATACCATTCACTCTCCAATAAAATAAAAGTCATTCTCCAACAGTCTGATGTGGTGCCGGCAGCATCTATTCAAATATACGTAAAAGGTGGGATATTCGCTGACCCCCAAGGTCAAGAAGGGATTGGAAGCGCACTTGCTTCAATGCTCAAAAGAGGCACCCAAAATTATACAGCCGAAGAATTCGCTAAAACACTGGAGGGAATGGGCGCGGCACTGAGTGCGGCAAATGGATATAACACTTTCTACATAACTGGCCAAGCTCTCTCCGAAGATTTTCCAAAATTGATTGAAATGACTGCCGAGGCATATCTACGACCTACTTTTCCGGAGGAAGAATGGGAAACAATGAAGGCAAGAATAGAGGCAGCACTTGCACGCGAAACAGACTCTTGGTATGGCGAACTCT
>JAAZFS010000024.1 GCA_012511615.1 Elusimicrobiota bacterium
AAGAATAAGAAGAAGCCCTGCCATATTTATTGGGATAATCTGAAAAGACAGTAAAGCCAATAAAAGCGATATTCCCCCAAGCACCGCCCCAAACCCTATCCCCGGACTACTAAACTCATATATGATTCCGTATATTCCAATAAGTAAAAGTATGTAGGTAAAATTCGGATTGGCAATATAATTCAAAAATTTCCTGAAAAAACTCATATCATATTCTTTTATCCCAGAGCCTAAGCTCAGTTGAAATTCCTTATTGTGCTTAGTCAGAGTTTTTCCTTTAAGAAGTTCTAACAATTCCTCAAAATTCTCAACTATATGTTCAATTACTCCCAGCTCAAGTGCCTCTAGAGCGGTGGCACTCAGACTCATGGTGACAGCTTTTTCTGCCCACTCGGGATTTCTATTTCTACGGACCGCCAAACCTCTCATAAGAGCTGCCGCATCCTCCACCATTTTACTTTCCATAGTTCCATCGGCGCCCTGGCCACCCATCTCAACTGGATGTGCACTTCCTATTGTGGTTCCAGATGCCATCACTGCTAGATCCGCCGCTAGTGTGATAAAAGCCCCTGCACTTGCCGCATGAGCTCCGCTCCCACCTACATAGACAACCACAGGAAAAGAAGCCGCCTCCATATCCTTGATAATCAGGCGCATAGAATCCATCAATCCTCCGGGAGTATCCATTCTTATTATGGCCAAGGAAGCTCCGGGCTCTGAAAGACCCGAAGAAATATAGTCAGCAACAATAGGGTTAATCGGACCATCTATATCCAAGAGAATAGTTTTAGCTAAAGCCTCTCTTCCAAGCAGAAGACTAAAGATAAAAATAATAATAAACTTAGAAAGTTTTTTATTCATACATTTTCAGCAGGGTTTCATTTAGTTCGATAGAGTCTAAATTAATCCCTGGTATTACATTCCCAAGATCTAAGGGCAGGACAAATTCAATCTTCCCATCCCGGACTTTTTTATCAAGCTCCATTGCAGAAATTAATTTGTCAGGCTCCAACTTGGAATCTATCCTTACCGGAAGATTCATTGAAGAAAGCAATTTAGACAAACGCTCTACCAAACCAGTGGATCCTCTATTTTCAGCAAGAAGGGCCGCAAAAACCATACCAATCGAGACGCCTTCGCCATGGGTTACTTTGCCATATCCAGCACTTTTTTCTATGGCATGACCCAGAGTATGGCCCAGATTAAGAATTCTTCTTAAGCCCTCTTCTCTCTCGTCATTTTTCACAACATATGCCTTAATTTTTACGCATTCAGAAACCACAAGTTTCATCACAGAGGAATCCCTATTCATAATAGCTTCTACATTGCTCTCAAGATAGGAAAGAAATTTTTCACCTTCTATAAGTGCATGCTTTACTACCTCAGCAAGACCACTTGAATACTCTCTTTCTGTCAGAGTCTTAAGAAGCTCCACATCAGAGTGAACATAGCCAGGTTGGTAAAAAGTTCCCACAAGGTTTTTACCGGAAGAAAGATTGAGCCCGGTCTTTCCACCCACGGCGCTATCCACCTGGGCCAAAAGACTAGTGGGGGCATTGAAGAAAGGAAGACCTCTCAAATAAGTTGAAGCCACAAAACCAGCTAAATCTCCCACAACTCCGCCGCCAAAACCCAGAACAGGAGTAAATCTTTCTAACTTAGAGCAACTCATAAAGTCATATATCCTGCGTACAGTATCAAGATTTTTGTGTTCTTCACCCGAGGCTATTTCAAATACCAAGGTCTCAAAATTCGCTTTCATAAGAGAAAGGCTTACCCTATCTAAATGGAGAGCAGCAACATTTTCATCGGTGAGAAGAAAAATCCGCCCTGAATCTGTAAACTTCCCCAGTCTGGAGCCCAGTTCATCTATACTTTCCCCCATCCGCACCTGATAGCTGGCTGAAGGGATATCTAAATCAATCAGCATCTTCTCTCATTCCTTCTATTATTTCTATAATTTCTTTAGCGACATCATTAGCTTTTCTTCCACTTGTATCTATGCAGGCATCAGCGCGCTCATAGAGTTTTTCTCTTTCTTTCATTACTTTTTTTAGCTCAGCCTCACGGTCATCAACATTTAGAGGCGGCCTATGATTTAGTCCGGCAGTTCTTTTTAAAATTTCACTTAGGTCGGCCTTAAGGCATATTACAAGCCCACTATCTTCAAGAGCCGTCATATTGTTTGAATCTATTACCACTCCGCCGCCAGTGGCTACAACATAATTATTAAGCTCTGAGACCCTACGGATTATATTTCTTTCTATATCTCTGAAAGTCTCTTCGCCGTCTTTCTCAAAAATATCCTTTATTGCCATACCCGCTTCTTCTTCTATTAAAACATCCGTATCTACAAATGACATTTCAAGAAGAGAGGCCAGAGCCCGTCCCACAGAACTTTTCCCTGTGGCCATCATCCCAGTAAGAAAAATATTCACTTAGAAATTTCTCACCTGGTCAAGGTATGCTTTGTAATTTCGCTTCATTTCCCTGATGGAGTCTCCCCCAGTTTTCTCCATAAGAGCAGAGGCTAATTCAAGAGCTACAGCTGCTTCTCCCACCACCCCAGCGGCTGGGAGAGCACATACGTCAGAACGGACTTTCTCAGATGCAACCGGCTCTTTTGTTATAGTATTGACAGATTTTAATGGCTTCATCAAAGAGCTTATAGGTTTCATGGCCGCAGTGATAATTAGGGGTTCACCATTTGTCATTCCCCCCTCAATCCCGCCAGCATTATTAGTTTTTCGATAATACTTTTTCTCCTGCTTTTCATAAGATATTTCATCGTGGACTTTAGAACCAGGAAGGGTGGCTGACTTGAAACCTATACCAAACTCAACTCCTTTAATGGCCTGAATAGATAAGATGGCCGCAGCTATTCGAGCATCAAGTTTCCTATCCCACTGCACATGGCTACCTAACCCTGGAGGAAGCCCCTCAACCCTTACAGTGAAAATACCACCCAGCGTATCTTTGTTCTTTTGAACAGTATCAATTTCCTCAATCATGATTTTTTCAACTTCTGGTGAGGGACATCTCAAGGCTGAGGCCTCGATTAAATCAATATCTTTAGAGGTAACTTCCAAATTTTCTAGCCCTGCGTTTCCTATCTTTACCGAGTAACTAAACACCTTGATATCAAACTCTTCAAGCAGCCTGAGGGCAAAGGCTCCCGCAGCAACCCGGGCGGCCGTTTCACGGGCAGATGCTCTTTCAAGAATATCCCTTACATCCTCTCGGTCATATTTAAGAATACCTGGAAGATCCGCATGCCCAGGACGGGGTTTGAGAAGATGCTCATCTGGATTTTTTCCAGAGGAATCAACCGACATTGTGCTTCCCCAATTCTCCCAATCTTTATTATTGACAATAAGGGCAACTGGGCTTGCTATGGTCTCCCCCCATCGTACACCTGAAGTAATCTGAACCTTGTCTTTCTCAATATTCATTCTCTCGCCACGGCCATATCCGACTTGCCTTCTTGCCAGATGCCTATTTATATATTCCTCATCTATACTTAGCCCGGCCGGAAGCCCTTCTATAATTGCCGTAAGAGATTGCCCATGAGACTCACCCGCTGTTATGTATCTAATCATCTCTACCTACTTCTTTTTTAAGATATTCCACCATGGCTGTTTTTATGCTTAAAAGCTTACTTTCCTCTAAGTTTTTACCATACCATATTTTAAATGCCTCAAGCCCTTGACCAGCCAACATACCTAGCCCCCCCAAAGCCTTCAAATTCAACTCCTCTGCATTCTTAAGAAGTTCTGTTTTTCTGTTGTATACTAGGTCATATACAGAAAGTCCGGCTTTCATATTGGATGGAGATATTTTAAGCGGAAAAAAGTCTCCTTCTTTCATTCCTAGAGGCGAAGCATTTACAAGTAAATCCGCTAGTGATAAAGTTTCTTCCAAATCCTCTTTATTTATTGGATGCAAGTTAAGATTCATGCGAGGAATAGAGGCGACCATTTCCGCCTTATTTCTATCTATATCATATAGATAAACATCCGACTCCCCACCTGTAGAAAAATTTGAATATGAAAGAGCTTCAAGAACTGAAAGTCCAGCACCACCACAACCGATAAGAAGAGTAGTTTTATTTGCTGGGGGACCACCTAATAAGGCGGTAATATCTGATAAAAAACCCATCCAATCAGTATTAAAACCTTTTAGTCCTGCATCAGTTTTAAGTACGGTATTGACTGCACCTATTTGCAGGGCCTGCTCATCGACCTCATCCAAAAGACTAATAACCGCCTCTTTATGTGGGATAGTAAGGTTAAATCCTCTGATTTTTTTATCTATTTTTATAGACTCGATAAAATCCTCTAATTTATCTGGAGAAATTTCTTTCTTAATATACACCCAGTCAAGTCCTAGGATAGAATATATTATTTCGTGCATTCCAGGAGAAAGCGAATGGGCCACAGGATA
>JAAZFS010000197.1 GCA_012511615.1 Elusimicrobiota bacterium
AGAAGAAAGCAAACTTCTGACATTGAATTTTTACTAGTGCTCATTCCAACAATACACAGGAGAGTATAAGCACCCCCACAAATATTAGCATAACACCGACTTTTCGACGGTGGATTATCAGAAGACGATCAGTAAAAAGATTTTCCCGGCACCAGCTGTTAAAAGCAGATATAATATCCGGACGGCTCAGATATCCGATTCCCAGAAATAGCAGGAGAATTCCCGGAAGCGCAAATAAAACTTTCATTTAAGATCTTTTACTACCAGTATCTCGTTACAGTCGGGAAAGTGCGGACAGTTGATGCACTCAGTCCATATTTTATGAGGCATCTTATTTTTATCCTCTCTTACAAAAGACATTTTTTCAAAAAACTCAGGTACGAATGTTAAAGCAAACACTTTATCTACTCCAAGAGTTTCACACTCACTTATGCAAGCTTCAACAATTATTTTTCCATACCCGCGCTTATGAAAATCTTCATTAACGGCCAGAGACTTTATTTCAGCCATATCTCCCCAGACTGGGTGAAGGGCTCCACAGGCAACCAGATTGTCTTCAACCTCAACTATCCAAAAGTCCCTAATATTTTCATATATTTGGTTAAGTGACCGTGGAAGCATAAGTTCCCTATTTGCAAAAACCATTATAAGTTTCTGTATGTTTTTTGCATCCCGAAGATTCGCCTTTCTTAATTTACTTTTTTTGTTTTTCATATCTTTTCCTCAGCTCTTCTGCGTGTATTAATGCCGCGGAATCTTCCTCTCCGCCAAGCATCCTAGAAAGCTCTTTCAATCTCCCTTCATCATCAAGATTCTCTATTTCCGTAATTGTAGTATCCAAGTACGAGGTTTTATTTACCCGTATATGTTTTTCGGCAGCTGCTGCTATAGGAGGAAGATGGGTGACTGTAATGAGTGCATGGTATTCCGAAAGTCTTTTCATTTCCTCCGCCACTGCACTTGCCGTATCAGAACCTATGCCCGCATCTATCTCATCAAAGACTAGTACTGGTATATCATCCACATCAGCAAGTGAAGACTTAATCGCTAGCATTATCCTTGATATCTCCCCGCCAGATGCGACCTTTCTTAGATCCATTTCAGGTGATCCAGGGTTTGTTTTCACCATAAACCTTGTATTTGAACCTCCCGAAGCGCCAGATTCATCTTTTTCTACAATCACATTGAACTGGGCCTCCGACATGCCCAGAGATTTCAAGCGCTGGCTAACTTCTTTTGAGAGTTTTCCTGCCGAAGATTCTCTTTTTTTAAAAAGTTCTTCTACTAGCTTTTTTAATTTTTTTTCTGATATTGAAATATCCTCATCAAGCTTGCTTATTTTTTCTGTAAAACTTTCAAACTCACTAATACGCCTACCTATCTCCTGGCGGTATTTTAAAATATCTTCTACCTCAGGTCCAAATTTAACTTTGAGCGAAATCAGCTGGTCCTTTTGCCCAGAGACCTCCTCTAATCTGGCCTGGGGATTATCCTCTGGACTAACACGTTCTCTCAAAATATTGGCCGCAGTCTCTATCTCGAATAGGGCTTTTTGAATAGCAGAGTTTACAGGAGTAAACCCAGAATCAATTCCGGAGAGTTCAAGGGATATCCGCCCAAATTCTGAAAGTTGCTCAAATAGAGCCCCATCTGACTCATACATGCCTGCATAAAGTTTTGCAGCTCCTTCTG
>JAAZFS010000025.1 GCA_012511615.1 Elusimicrobiota bacterium
AACTTGAATCCTTCCAACACAGAACTTCGCACCTGGTTGGAAACCCACTAAATTAGATAAGACTTGAATTTTATAGAAGATTATACTATAAAATTGTGATCACTTATTTTCTAGAAGTGGGATATGATGAACAAGAGAAAGCTGAAAAACAAGATTCCAGGTCCGCCGCCACCTCCGGGGAGAACTTCTCCTCCGGCGCCACCTCTTCTTGGAATGAGCCCTCCACCTCCACCACTTGCATCTGGCAAGAGGGCGGGAGCATCTTTGCCACCTATACCTGGTAGCATTCCAACTACCCCTTCATCCAAAGACAACTTTAAAAATAAACCCAGCTCTGGGGATATTTCTGAACTTGAGTCCCGGCTTGCTCTCGAGCGGGAGGAGCTTTTTTCTAAATTGAAAGAGAAAGAGCTTGAAAATCGTACTCTGCAGGAAAAGTTTTTAGAAAAAGAAAAAGCAGAAACTCTCAAAAGAAAGAAAGATTTAGATGACCTCCGTCGGAAACTGGAAATAGAGCACCTCAACAAAGAAAAAAAGGTAGAAGCCGAGCGCAAAAAATGGGAAACTGCTCTGGAAGAAATGCGGAAAGAGGCAGGCAGACTTTCTGCTCTAGAGAAAACAGAGGAACTTATCCGCCAACAGGCTAAAAAAGAAACCGAAAAAGAATACTACAAGGATTTAAAGGAATTAAAATCCCAACTTGATCAAGCTCAGAAACAGATTTACGAAGAGCGGATAAAGAAACAGGAAGAAGAAAAAAATTCCATTAAGGTTGAACAGGCCCTGCGCGAAGTGATTGAGGGCGTTACAAAAAATAAAAAAGTAGAGGAAACTTTTAAGGAAAAGGAAGACCTCAAAAAGCAAATTGTTGAACTTGAAAAAAACCTTATAGAAGAGAAAGCTCACTGGAGCAAAATTCTTCAGGAGAGTGAGAACCAGATAGATAACCTTCGTCTTGATTTTCAAAGTCGCCTAAATCAGAAAGAGGCGGACTTTGAGGCCATTGCAGAAGATTTAAGAAGAGATAATAGGGAACTCAAAAACCGTCTCTGGCAGCTGCAAAATGAGCATGAAGCAAGAAGAAGCATCTGGGACACCCGCCTCAAGGATAAAACTGCTGAAAACGAGAAACTTATTTCTGGATTTCAGCGCGAACTAAGCGAATACAAATACTCCAGCGCCCAGGCTCTAGCGTCTGCGCAGAGTGAGAAAGAAAATGCCCTAAAGGAACTAGAGCTTGTTGCGGAAAAATACGAAGAAACCCGGATTGATATGAGAATGAAGATCTCCGCTTTAGAAAAAGAAAAAGATTTTTTGGAAAAAGAATCGGCCTTAAAAATTGGGCTCCTCAATGAAAAATTGAGAGAAGGCCAGGCGGAAGTATCCCAACAAAAAACATTATATGCAGAAAAAATCAATGTTTTAGCTTCTGAATATAACTTAAAGGAAAATGCTTTAAAAGAAAAATTTGCACTTGAGGAGCTTGAAACAGAGAAAGAAATATCTCGCTTGAAGAATAAGCATGCTGACCAAATTTTACTATTAGAGAGGGAAAACCAATCTTTGAGAGAAAAGATGCATTCAACCGAGAAAGAATATGCGAAACTCAAGCTTGAATATGAAAAAACCCTCAGTGCCGGCAGACTGAATATCAACCGCTCCGATAATGAAGTGGGACAGATGCGGGAAAAATTTGAAAACAAAATAGAGTCTATCGAGGCTGACTACAAATCTAAAATTGCTATTCAGGCAGAAACCATAGCTAATCTTAAAACCAGAGTTTTTACTCTTCGTGAAGAGAAGGACAAGCGTGAAGAAAAGTTTGAAAAAGAGTTGTCCGCTCTTAGAAAATTACTTTTTGATGCAGAGAAGGCCACCACTGAATATCAAGGTGTTCACAAAAGATTGGATGATGAACTAAAAACATCCCAAAAAGAAATTGAAGTACTTAAAAACCATAATGCCAATCTGAATTCAAAAGTCCTATCCCTAAATAAATCAAATGGTGAACTGGCTTATTCTCACCAGGAAGAGCTTCGTAAACTTAATGAAGATAAAGATTTAAGTATAAGAGAATTAAAAGTAAAATATTCCAAAAAAATTCAAGGATCCGCCCAGATGCTTAGATAGCTGGAAATGAAGAAAGAAGAGGAAATTAAACGAGCCTCCGAAGAGTTTGAAAATTTCAAGAAAAACCAAGAGTGGCTCAGAGCCGGATGGGAAAACCAGCTGGCCGAATTAGAAGATAGCTTCCGAAGAAAAGAGGGAGAGAATTCAAGGCGTATAGAGAGTCTGGAAAGTTTGCTGGAAACTTCAAAAGCAAAAAGAAAGGCCGAAGATGAAGAACACTTAACCCAAATGAGAAATCTAAAGGCAGCTCATCTAAAAGAAGTAGTAGATCTTGAAACCACTTTTAATAAGAAACGTTCGGATTACCTAAGCGGAAAATCTCATTCTGACACACAAAGAGATGAAACAAGCGATAGGTAATAAAATAAGAGAGATGAGTAGGGTTAGGATTAAATCTCTGCACTAAAATTTAGCCTGGGGGCTATTAAGGCTTAACTTAAAAAATCCCCAAAGGAATCAAAAATGTGGCAAGAAAAACATACTGACCAATCCAATAATGACAAGCTCATCAGGCTTGAATCCGATAAAAGAGAAAATGCTCTGATGAATGAGATATCATCGGTGAGAAAAAAATATGAATCTCTCCTTTCTAAAGTCGAAGAAAAGTGGAAAAAAGATGAAAGTTATGACTCTGCAAGGGAAACTGCTCTTGAAGAAGAGATAGCTCGGCTGCAGAGTGAAATCAACAGGGTCTCTGGGGAAGCCATAAAGAAAGATTTTCTCTTAAATGAACTTAAAAGTGAATATGAAGTCTATCGGGATGAGACTGCAAAATATGTCAAAGAACTTGGGGGACTGAAAAGTCAGCCAACTCAGGAAGATACTTATCAGGAAAAGTTTCTTGGAGAGAAAGAAAAATTTGTAGAGGTTCTCTCATCAACCCAAAGAAAAATTTCAAGCTTGGAAGATAAATATGAAAGCGAATTATTTTCTTCATCAGTTAAAATTAATAGGTTAGAAGATATGATGTCCCACCAGAATAAAAGAATAGAAGAGATTGAATTAAAACTGGCGGAGCTTTTGAAAGCTCCTAAAAGAGAATTTTTGAATGAAAATGCTGACTTGGCGGGGGGGAAAGAAATAGATTATATAGAGAGGGAAAGCCAGCGCATACAGGAAGAATTATATTCACCAGAAGATTTTTCACCAGAAGATTTTTCAACGGAAGATGTTTCTATTGAAAAAATTTCGGCGGAAGATGTTGCCGTAGAGGGTGTTTCTGTAGAAAAAATTTCAAGTAAAGACGAGGTGGATCAATTGAATCTTAGGGATGAAAATTTAAAAGGAAATGCCGAACTGAAACTTGAATTAGATTCTCTAACAAATGAGCTGAAAGTAAAGGATCGAGAGTTGGATTCCTTGAGAGAGCTCCTCTCCTCAAAAGACCTTGAGTTGGCCTCATTGGCGGATGTCCATGGAGAAATAAAAACAAAAGATTTGCGGATTAACGAATTAGAAGAAGAGCTCAATCAAGCAAATTCAGATATGAAAGAACTTGAAAACAAAATATCTTCTGGGACAGAAAATACTGAAGCTGAAATTATTAAGAAAGATGAAAAAATTAATGAACTTTCACTTCATATTGAGACCCTTACCGAGAGCATAAAAGAGCTTGAGGACTCTTCAGCAGAAGCCTTAAACGAAGACCTAAAAACAAGGGATGAAGAGATTGAGCGCTTGAAAAATGACTTAGAAGAGGCAGATAGTCGGGTTAGGGCTGAAGCTGAAAAACTCCAAGATAAGGAATCAGTTATTCAAGAGTTAAAAACAGAACTGGAAGAGGCGCTTAGAGCTGCCGAAATTTCTGCCCAAGAAAATAAAGACTTTGATCCGGAAGCTTTCAAAGCTCTAGAGGAAGAAAACAAAGATTTAATTGCCCGGATTGAAGAACAGAGTATTCAGCTTGAAGTAGGGCTTGAAGAACTTAAACAGACTTCCCTCTCTGCTCCCGCTGAAGAAATCAAGAAAATTGAAGAAAAATGGACTCAGACATGGGTCGCTCGCGAGGAAGAGGTAAAGAACTTCTACACAAAGACTCGTGCTCTGGCGGAGGAACTTAAGAGAGTCCGCAAGCAGTTGGCCACGGCCTTGAAAGATCAGCAGGTTCTATCAAAACTTGCCGAAAAGGAATCTGAAAAAACTAGGAAACTTGAGGAAGAAAAACTGGAACTTCAAAAACAACTTGAAGAAAAGGAAAAGTCAGCCTCTTTTTTAGGAAAGTTTTTTCAGGGCCGGGGAACAGGCAATAAATAATTTCCCATGATACCCGTTACCCGCTTGAACGGGGAAAAAATCAATCTGAATGCGGAGCTTATTGAATCAGTTGAGTCAAGACCAGACACACTTATCACCCTTGTAACAGGTAACCGCCTGAATGTCTGTGAGACCCCCGATCAGATTGTAGAACTCGTCAAAGAATACCGAAGAGATATCGGTAAAAATGTTCTTGAAGAAGTAAGAAGAATGATTATTGAAGAGAAGGAATAAGTAATGGATCTAGCAACAATTATAGGTATATCTGGCGGACTTATACTTGTCTTGTTTTCCGTAGCTTTTAGGGGCGGACTTGAAGCCCTTATGAGCTTTATTGATATTCCTTCTGTGATGATAACATTTGGAGGAACCTTTGCGGCCGTTCTTGTAAACTTTCCCATGGAACAGTTTCTGAATTCCTTTAAAATAGTAAAGAAGGTCTTTACCGAAAAACAGGAGGACCCTTCGGAATATATAAATACCTTTAGAACTCTCATAATTAAAGCCTCTAGGGAGGGGATACTTTCGCTCGAAGCAGATTTGAAGGATATGGAAAACGAATTCCTGAAAAATGGTGTCAGAAAAGTAATTGACGGCCAAAGCTATGAGACGATTCGTGAAGAGATGGAAACAGAACTGGCCTTTACTCGCCAAAGGCACCGGCTTGGCCAGGAAATATTTGTAACCCTAGGGTCCTATGCACCCGGCTTTGGAATGATAGGAACAATTATGGGCTTGATTCTTATGTTAGCCCGTCTTGAGGACCAGGCTCAGATTGCAGCTGGTATGGCAGTGGCACTTCTTACTACGTTTTATGGAGCTCTTGCTGCCTATCTTATTTTTCTTCCCATCGCTGGAAAATTAAAACAACGCTCTGATGAAGAAATCTTTATCAAGAGAGTTGTAATTCGTGGAGTCTTATCCCTTCAGTCCGGAGAAATACCTTCAATAGCTGTCGCCAAACTCCGGGCCTATATACCCAGAACAGCCTATATGGAAACTCCAAAGAAAGATAAGGATAAATCCTCTAAAAAAGCTAGTGGTAGGAGAAGAAAAGAAAGAACTAGACCCGACCGGAGGAGGAGGGAGAGATAAGTGTCCACCTCGTTTGGCGGAGATAATATTTTTGAAGCTGAAGAAGGCGAGATAGAAGTAGGTAAGGGGTCTCCAGCATGGATGACTACCTATTCGGACTTGGTGACCCAGCTTCTGATTTTCTTTGTTATGATGTTCGCCTTGGCATCAACACTTAACGAATTACAGCTGAGAGAGATTAAACGGCGACTTGAAATTTATGCAGTAGATAATCAGATTGAGGATGTTCTCAATCTTGAAATTAGCTCAAAAGGTCTTACAATCAGCTTAAGTGAAAAGCTTATGTTTGATTCAGGTGAAGCGGTAATATATGATGAGGCCAAGTTACTACTTGCTGATATTTCCACAGAAATAATTGATATCCCTAATGATGTAAGAGTGGAGGGCCATACTGATAGTATCCCAATCAAAACGGATAAATTTCCTTCAAACTGGGAACTTTCCACCAGCCGTGCGACAAATGTTGCTAGATTTCTTGTGGAAGAACTTGATTTCCCACCTGACAGAATTTCGGCAGGGGGCTATAGCAAGTATCAGCCAGCAGTCCAGACCGCGTATGATAATGTGATAAGTGATTATAGGCAGCGCGTGAGGGATGTACCCAGTCAGTATTCAGAAGCTCTTTCTAAGGCTAAGCTGGAAGAGGAAAAGGAGGAAATCCATAGTCTTATAAGGGCTGAACAGTATGCTATTCAAAGAGAGATGCAGGATGTTTTACAAATGCAGATAGCCGCCGCCAACAGCGACTCGCGCAAGAGGGCACTGAATAGGAGGGTGGATATGATTGTGTCAAGGCTGGGCGCCGAGGTTGAGGGAAGAGGTAGCCATGCTTTGCCTGAGGAAAATCTTAATTGAAGAGCTTGACAGCTAATTGGTTTTATGATAATAATCACACTACTATGAAACGAGAAATAGAAAATTCAATATTGAACTGGTGGTGGCTCTTGTAGGGAGTCTGCCTTAAGTTAATTTTTATATTGGGCACGCTCCTAAAGGGCGGCCCTTTTTTTATGTACGGGCCTTAGGGTCCGTTTTTTTTGTTTATAGGCTGGTAAGTTTTGAAATAAAGGATCTTTAAAAAATACGCCAGGGTGGCGAAGGAGATAAAAAATTATGGTTAGAAAGGGATATTTTGGTGGGTTTGGAGGGCAATTTGTGCCGGAGACCCTGATGGAAGCTCTGGTGATTTTGGAGAAGAATTTTTCTTCATTAATAAAGTCTCCAGGATTTAAAGAAGAATTTCAGAGGCTCTTGGCTGATTATGCGGGTCGTCCTACACCACTCTACTATTCAGAAAAGCTTTCTAAGCTCACAAAGGCAGAGGTTTTTCTCAAGCGCGAAGATCTTTCCCATACGGGTTCTCATAAAATAAACAATGCACTCGGTCAGGCTCTTATGGCGAAAATGACCGGAAAAAGAAAAATAATAGCCGAGACAGGGGCGGGTCAACATGGTGTGGCTTCAGCTACGGCGGCTGCTCTCTTAGATTTGGAGTGTAGTGTTTTTATGGGTAGAGAGGATATGAGAAGGCAGGTCGAAAATGTAGTAAGGATGAAAATGCTGGGAGCCGAGGTTTTACCGGTAGATGAGGGTGATGCCACTCTCAAGGAGGCGGTAAATGCTGCTCTAAGGAAATGGTCAGAAGACCCAGAGAATATATGGTACCTCTTGGGGTCCTGTGTCGGACCACATCCCTATCCTGAAATGGTCAGAGAATTTCAATCTGTTATAGGTAGAGAGGTAAAAAAACAAGTTCCAGCTAAACCTACTCATCTTGTCGCTTGC
Source organism: Elusimicrobiota bacterium (assembly GCA_012511615.1). Taxonomy (GTDB): domain Bacteria; phylum CG03; class SLGR01; order SLGR01; family SLGR01; genus JAAZFS01. The sequence goes on from JAAZFS010000025.1 coordinate 7,264, forward strand.
ATTGGAGGTGGATCAAACTCTATGGGTCTTTTTTATCCTTTTATTGAGGATAGGGAAGTCAAAATGATAGGAGTGGAAGCGACAGGGTCTGCCTCGATATCAAGAGGGCAGCCTGGAATTTTTCATGGAGCCAAGACTTATCTACTTCAGGATAAGGTAGGACAAATTTCTCCTACTTATTCGGTCGCCCCTGGACTTGATTACTCTGGAATAGGTCCAGTACATTCTTTTCTTAAAAGTACAGGCCGTGCCATTTATCTAAATGTAGGCGATAGTTCTGCCTTAAAGGCATTTTCTTGGCTAGCTAAAAATGAGGGAATTATACCAGCATTGGAATCTTCGCATGCGATTGGTTGGGTAATGGAAAATAGCTGGAAATCCTCGGACCGAATTGTTATATGCCTATCTGGCCGCGGTGAGAAAGATATGGAAACTGTCACTGAAAGGGGGCAGGTATGAATAGAGTAGAAAAAAGAATAAATGAGCTAAAGAAAAAAAAGGAGAAAGGTCTGGGTTTTTTCTTGATGGGAAACTGGCCTGATAAAGATACTTTTATTGAAATTCTTAGGTTTATTGATAGTAAAAACCTGGCAGATTTTTTACAGATAGGAGTACCTTTTTCTGACCCTGTAGCCGACGGACCGATTATTAGAAAAGCGTCCGCCCAAGCCCTCTATAAGGGAGCTACACTTGAAAAAATATTGAAGAATCTCTTAAGTGTTAGAGAAGAAATATCCATCCCCCTTATTCTGAAAACTTATGCCAATCCTCTTTATGTGTCGGGGATTGGGGAAATGCTTTCTTTGGCAAAAGAATCGGGAATATCAGCTATAATAATACCGGATATGCCCTTGGAGGAAATTTCTCTTGTTGAGGAGCAAGCCCGTAAAAACAAAATAGGGGTTCTACTTTTTGCTGGTCCAACAACTAGTGAAAAAAGACTGGTGAAAATTTCTTCAAAGACTAGTTTTTTTCTTAGCTATACGGCTAGCCATGAGACGTCTTCGCTAGAATTTGAAAAAGTGCTGGCTCTTTCAGAAAAACCTGTTTACTCTGATTTTGGAAAATTAAGTCCAGAGCAGGCTGGCGCTATAGCCCATAGCCTAGATGGGATAATAATGGGCTGGGCGCTTACGGAAATAATAGATGATTCAGAGAAAAACTTCTTTAAAGAGATAGAAAAATTTGCTATAAGTATCCGCAAGGAAATTAAGGAAATTTAGAGGAAAATATTTAAAATGCCCGCTATAAAAATATCTGGAATAACTAATAAGGAAGACGCCAAGTGGGCGGCGATTCTTGGTGTTGATTTTGTATCAGTATCCCTTATGGAAGGAGATCCCCGTAAAACTTCTGATGAGATGGCGAGAAATATTTGTCAGATGCTACCTTCCTATACAGAGGTAATACTGGAACTGGATTCTCCAAATTCCCTATCCAAAAGGCGTATAGAAAAAATTTCACCAGTATACATCTCCACACCACTTGAAACCCAAGAAAGTGGAGAAAATATTGGGGACGGTATTTTATCTATAAGAAAACTTGAAAAATTAGGAGAGGCCACCCAGGATGCCGAAATTATTGAAATTAGGATTGGCCAAGATTTGGATGAAGAGGTTTTCTCTGGGCTTGTTAGTGAGTTTTCCAATTTTCCCCTTATTATTGAGGGGGATTTAGAACTACCCCTCATAAAAAGTATTTGTTCACGATATCAGATGAGGGCCTGGAGCGTGAGAAACATTATATCCAGAAGTCCAAGGCGGATAGATTACTCCTTGATGAAAGAGTATATAAGGGAGATATCTTTATGGTGAAAATGAAGGAAGTAAGGCCCACCCTAATAAGGCTCCTGGGATTGTTCTCTTGGAGTCGGGTTTTCCACCCCTGAAAACTTGGCTAAGATATTTACCCTGATCAATATCAGAAAAGTTCTAAATGAACTGACTGATGCCCATATCAAATCCCCGGTTATTTCCGTTGCCGGAACCAATGGCAAGGGGTCTGTCGCTGGCTTTATTGCCTCTTCTCTGGCGGCGGAGGGGTTTTCCACGGGTCTTTATACTTCACCTCATATAAGAAACTTCACGGAAAGGATAAAGATTAATGGAGAGAATATATCAAACACCCATTTATTGAGACTTTATAGGAAAGTTACTAGAGAGGCTAAAGGCTTGGGAGTGGAGCTTTCTAAATTTGAGAAACTCACGGGATGTGCCATCTTATATTTTGAACAAGAGAAAGTGGATGTAAGTGTTATGGAGGTCGGTCTGGGAGGCCGACTGGATGCTACCAATGTATGTGAAAATAGATTGGTTTCGGTAATTACTAAAATAGGAGAGGACCATATGGATTTTCTGGGGGAAACTATTGAGGAAATTGCCCAGGAAAAAGCAGGAATTATAAAGCCTGGCCGGCCGGTGGTGGATGCTTCAGCGACTTCCTTGATTAGACTTGCTGCCCATAAAGCAGGCTCCCCAGTTTTTAGTTTAGGAAAGGATTTTTTTATAAGTAATTTAAAGTCAGATGGCCGAGAGAGATATGAGTATGATTTTATTATGGGTAATTTTACAATAGACAAGGTCGCGCCAGCAATGAGTGGGAGGCACCAAGTAGATAACTCGGCGGCCGCCTTAGCCTGCCTGCATTTGGCAGATATAAGTAGAGAGAGTATGCGCACAGGAATTACCAAGACTCGGCAAAAGGGGAGGCTTGAGGAAATTACTCTACCCGGCGACCGGCGTTTTTTAATTGATGTGGCTCACTATCCAGACGCTATAATTGCTCTAAAGAAATATATCA
>JAAZFS010000198.1 GCA_012511615.1 Elusimicrobiota bacterium
GGAATAAATAATTAATTCTTCCGTCTAAATATACCTGTCAGCCCTCCGACAAAACAAAGACAGTCATCTTTCAAGTTTTACCTAAAAAAATATACAAATTTCTCCTCATCCCTTTATTAAATAAACCGCTATTAATGAAATGGTAATAGCAATCAAATTTCGTGGAGTAAATTTTTCCTTATAAAAAATCCGAGCCAAAAGTATCGCTATTATCATAGACAAACTAAATACCGCCTGCACTAGAGACATGGGCCCTGCTGCCCAAGCTTGAAGTATCAAGAGATATCCCGTTAAATTCAAAAGGCCTAAAACAAAACCTAAAAGATAACCTTCTCTGTCAAGAGATTTTCCCTCATCCATAGATCCTATGGGGGTTTTCCCAGTAAGAAAAGTATAAAGAGCAACAAATGAATATGAGAAGAAGACGTAATCTATTTTAGGAACGCTAGCAGAAGCGAGTTTTCCTGCTGTGACAGAGATTGCCACACTTACCGCCCCAAAAAAAGCAATTAAAAACCCCTTCAAATGCAGACTTTTCGCTTCGGTCCCCTTACTCTGGGGTTTGATCAACAAAAACACAGCAGTCATCGCAAGAATTATCCCGAGATATTGATACTTACTGGGCGTTTCATGAAAGAAAACAATTCCAATAAAAATAGCAAATACAGAGTTAAGCTTTCCAATAGGTACTGCCACATTAAGCGGTATATACTTTAAAGCAGTCATTTTGAGTACTGTCCCCAGGGCAAAAAATAGGGAATTTAGAGCAGCAAAAAGGAGTACCATTTTAAATACAGACGCGGGATGCTTGAAACCACCCACAAAAAACCCAGCAATAACTGCTACTGTCAGCGCCTGAATATTAAGTATTTTTAAGCTAGAATATCCTCTATGGGCAACTGTTTTATATAAAAAACTTATTAGCCCATAAAAAAGAGTCGCAAATATAGCATAAATAAACCATGGTTCACTCATATGTAATAACCATCTATGAAGCGGATGAAACCGCTTATTATATCTTCAGTCAAATTTACTTGAGATTTCTTATTCATACTATATCTCCTTGAATAACCTTCTTGAACATTTCATTTTCACCTATGTTTGTAGTCGATCTGTGGCATCACACTTGTGGGCAACTCATCTTAAATCGCATTTTATTCTTAATTAGGGTCTTTAAGTCAAACCGTCCATATCAGCCATCCTTTTTCTTTTGGAAAAACTTCAGAAACAGGATTAAGGTTTCCCTGAAAATATATGACAGACGGAAAAACTCCTATATCTTGGACTTAACAAAACCAAGAAATGATTTTTTTGGCGGGAATTAGAAATATACCAATACTATATCCTACTGTTATCCAAAATGACTAGCTTAAATTTTTTCCTTCATCAAGGATAGTGGCTATAAGTATAATAACCACTTTGGGCTGCTTAGTATCTTTTGCGCCCTTCTGTTAGGTGTTCTATCAGAAGGGCGCGAATTTGGATTTATCCATGCAAAGATAAACTTCTATAAAGAATTATTTCTTCTTTTTCTTGTGACGATTTTTTCTTCTACGTTTTTTTAGTTTGTGCGTCCTGATTTTTTTCAGTTTCGCTCTTCTACCTTTTACCATTTTCTACTATTCCTTACCTTACTTCTTCTTTTTCAGGAGTCTGAAAAACCTGTCTTCATAATCTCTAAACAAATTCATTTCGTTTAGAAAACTTCCAATCTTATTTATTGCTTCTGGATTCTTTTCCGCCTCCGCAAAAAGATACTCTATCCTGTTACGAACATTCTGCGGAACCCCATGCTCATCGGGGAACATCCCCTTGTCTTCTAAGTCGGAGATGTTTTCACTGGCCGATTTAAGCGTCATATCTACAATAAATTTCATTACTGAGATTTGCCAGGCGCTATCCATTCCCTCAATTATGGCTGAAAGAGGAGCCTCATTTCCAGAAGTTTTTTCCTTGAGCTTGTCATAAACTTCTCTTAAAGATGATGTCGTATCTGAAACGGAGCGGGCTTCATTTTTGAAACGGTAATTGAGTATTCTCGGATTTTTCCCAAAAAGTTCAAATATTTCTTTTCCGTAATCCTCTCCGTCTTCACCAAAGCCCTCAAATAACTCGGTAAATTCAGCAGGCTTAATAATCTCCGGCCTACTGGATATGACCCGTCCTTCCCTTACCCGAGTCTGTTCATCAACTCGGCTGAGCATATAATAATCAATATTAGTTATGCCGAACGTTGAAAGACTCCTTCTGGGCATCTTTAAAATACGAGTACGCTTCATGGCATACTCAACAAGCTTTCTGTTGTTCATCTAAATTTTAGACTGTGTCTTATAATAAACTTATTCAGTTTCCTCAAAGTCTTCTTTACCGACTCCGCAAAGAGGGCATACCCAATCTTCAGGAAGAGCATCAAAAGAAGTCCCTGGCTCTATTCCAGCATCAGGATCCCCAACTTCGGGATCGTAAATATATCCACATACATTACAAATATACTTTTGCATTTTTTCCTCCTTTTAATAAAAACCTAATATATAGAAGAGTATACTGACAAATTTATTCATTATAATCAAATCTGTTTTCTTCTAAATACTAATTAAAATAGAATGAACTGCCTCGGACTTTAAGGCTTGCTTAAAACCTACGTCCTATTTTTAATGTGTTTTCAGCGAACAGTGACAGAGGAAGGAGATTCCTTCTGTAGATAATCTGAGACAAGTCCTGCAATTAGCCCATATCCCTTTTTATTGGGATGACTCATATCAGCACTAAAATATAGTTCCGGTTCATCAAGCGCTAAAAATATTTCAAAAATTTCTATTATGTCAATA
>JAAZFS010000199.1 GCA_012511615.1 Elusimicrobiota bacterium
AAGTGCAGAGACTGGTCACCTTGTATTTGCAACTCTCCATACGCCAGATGCACCTCAGGCTATAAACAGGATAATAGATGTGTTTCCGGCTCACCAGCAGGGGCAGGTTAGGAGTCAGCTCTCTTTGCTGCTTCCGTATGTTCTTTCTCAAAAACTTCTTCAGAGAAGCGCCCAGAGGGGTGGTGGAAGGGTTTTGGCTGTGGAAATTTTAAATATTACACCCGGTATACGCAATATAATCAGGGATGATAAGACTGAGCAGATACTCTCCTTGATGCAGACGGGTGCCGAAGCAGGGATGCAGACCATGAATCAGGCTCTTGCACAACTCTATAAGACAGGGGATATAACTTACAAACAGGCCATGCAGCATACTACAGATAAGAAAGATATGGAAAGGATTATACACGGGGACCGGTGCTGATATGCCCATATTTGAATATCAGGCGAGAAACCAGAAAGGAGATATAGAGACTGGGGAAATTGAGGCCCCAGAATATAGAATAGCGGTTGAACGACTGAAATCAAAGCAGCTCAGAGTTATTGAAATAGAAGAAAAGGTTACTAGCTCGATTGCTCTGTTTTTTGAAAAAATAAATCCTTTCAAACCTAAGGTGAAGGAAAATGAGCTAGTAATATTCTCCCGGCAACTTTCAACGCTCGTAAGTGCGGGAGTCCCAATCGTCCAGGGACTGAGCATACTTGCGGAGCAGATTGAGGGTCCTTTTTTCAAAGGAATAATAGATAAAGTTCGCGAAGATATAGAAAACGGAATGGGGATCGCGGAGGCTCTTACCAAACACCCTAATGCTTTTGATAATCTTTTTATAAACATGATAAAGGCCGGAGAAATAGGGGGTATTCTTGATGAAATCCTCGAGCGTATGGCGGATTATCTTGAGGAGTCTGCGAAGCTAAAATCAAAGGTGAAGGGGGCCTTAATTTATCCGGCAGTTATTTCATTTGTTGCTATAGGTGTGACTGTTTTTCTCATTATATTTATTATTCCTACTTTCGCCGGTATATTTATGGATTTTGGTCAGGATCTTCCACTTCCAACTCAGATGCTAATCAGCTTAAGCGACTGGATGAGATCCTATATCCTGTATTTTATAGGAGTGGTGGTTCTTGCCGTATTCGGAGTGAGAAAATATTATGCAACAGATGGGGGGAGTAAAAAAATCGATGATTTACTACTGAAACTCCCTGTCTTTGGTGTTTTACTCCAAAAAGTAGCAATAGGAAAATTCTCTAGAACTTTTGGAACTCTTGTTCAAAGTGGGGTTCCAATACTGGAGGCTCTGGATACAGTGGCCTATACATCAGGAAATAGGGTTATAGAGACCGCTGTCTTGGATTCCAGGGAGGCTATCCGTGAGGGGGAAAAGATAGCTGATCCTCTTATCAAAAGTGGGGTATTTCCCCCCATGGTTCTTCAGATGATTGCCATCGGAGAGGAAACGGGAAATCTGGATATAATGTTGACTAAAATAGCCGATTTTTACGATTCGGAGGTGGATGCCTCTGTGGAAGGTCTGACCTCACTTATTGAACCCTTAATAATGGTTTTTCTTGGAGTGGTTGTGGGTGCCATAGTGCTTGCTATGTATTTGCCTATATTTAATATGAGCTCTATGGTTGGTTAGTAAAAAGTTTTTATATTGACTTTTGCGTAGATATAGATTAGTATTTTACTGGGTGGAACTGCCGCCCAAAAGGAGGTGAAAAAATATGAAGAAGAGAGAACATGGATTCACTCTGATTGAGCTAATGATCGTTGTAGCAATTATAGGTATATTGGCGGCTGTCGCAGTACCGAAGTTTGGTGATATTATAAATAAAGCCAAAGAATCATCGGTAAAGGGCAGTCTCAGCTCAGTTAGAAGTGCGGTTACAATCTACTACGGACGTAACGAAGGTGAAACTCCGTCAGTACTGGTTGACGCTCTTGTGGATGAATACATAAGAGAAATTCCGGCCGTGTCCAATCTTACAACCTACGCAACCGATGAAGGTTCCAAGGGTACAAGAGACTCCGTTATAGGTTGGGATGCCAATGAAGTAGTGGCCGTATCAAAGCCTGGGGATGGAGATACATCTACTGGTTGGGCATACGATAAGGACACTGGCGAAGTCTGGATAGACTGGAGTAAGTACGATACTACTGGAGAAGGCATACACACCTGGTAGTAGTATAGTAGCCTAATACAAAAAAATAAGCGGGGAAGAGGAAACTCTTCCCCGCTTTCTTATTTACTGGTACCAGACTATGACTTTATGACTTATTTGGATATAATAAATTAGAGAAACTTGAAATATGTCACGAAAGCCAAGAATATTTATAAAGGATTACTGGTATCACATCTGCAGTCGCGGTCAGCGGAAACAGCCTCTTTTTTTCTCACCAGAAGATAGGATTAAATATCTTCAGTTATTGGATGAGGAGGTTCTAAGACTTGGTGCACGTCTCGGGGCATATTGTTTGATGACTAATCATCTGCATCTTTTAATACAGCAGGGAGAGGAGCCTCTTTCAAAATTATATCAAAAAGTTCACGTTAACTATGCAAAATATTTTAACAGGAAACGTTCAACGACCGGCCATGTCTTTCAAGGTCCTCCCATCTGCAGGATAATTTTAAATGAAAAATATCTTAATTCTGTAATTCGCTATATTCACCAAAACCCTGTGAAGGCTGGTATTTCTAGTGTGGAGTCAGAATATAAATGGAGTTCAAGTTCATATTATAGTGGAAAAAAGGCCGAGTTCTTACCTTTAAAAAGTCTTATTATTCCAGCGGGCTATTTGTCTGAAAAAAATATTTGTTTGGAATATGAAAAAAGTATTCAGGAAAACCAAGGTTTTTTTGGTACCAACGATGAATGGTTGAATATTCAGAAAAGATCTCCTGGGAGAGGGGGAGTGGTTACTCTAGATAGGCGTAACCGGATGAGTATGCAGAAGATAGCGGAGAATACTTGTTTCGGTACAGGATTCTCTGTCGAAGAAATAAAAAGCCGGTCAAGGTCAAGGAATGTCTCTAAAATCCGCCATCGGGCCATGGCCCTGATGATAAAAGAAGGATATGGGTTTACAGAAACCGCTAAGTTTTTTAATAGAACTTATAGAATTGCCGTAAAATCATGGGAAGAATTTAATGCAAAAAATAAGTCATAAAGTCATAGCCTGGTACCTGTTGGGTAGTGGGTTGCTTTTTTTGCCCTTTTTCAGGGATTCATTTTATATGCCGAAAATTCTCTTGGGAGGAGTTTTTATATTATTTCTGCTCCTATCTAGTAAGAGTGAAAAGATTAATCTAGGAATTCCTCTAATTGTTCCTTCTCTTCTATTTATTGCCATTTCCTTGCTAGGTCTTGTAATAAAGGGCGAATTTGTTTTTCTCAAACAAAACTTTCTTTGTCTTGTAGGTGCCTTATTTGTTTTTAATTATTTTTCTGGAATAGATACAGGAGCAGATAGGAAAAAAATTGTAAGAAAAATACTGGTTCTCTCTCTTCTTATTGTTTCACTATTTGGTATACTGCAGCATTTTGGGTTTGGATTGTTTGAAAAATTTGCAGGTACACCGCTTCCTTATTCAAGTCTAGGACATAGAAATTATCTTTCAGATTATATAATACTTCTTCTTCCCTTTCTTTTTCTGGGTATTGAAGAAAAAAGATTGGGATATATTTTTATTCTTCTTATAGCCTTATGGGCCCTCCTAATTTCTAAATCATTCAGGGCTATTCCTTCTTTGATTGTTTTATTGTTTGTCTATACCACTATGCATAAGCCGGATATCAAATTGAAGAAAATTTATAGAATTCTTCTTGCTGTTTTTATTTTTTCTACATTTATCTTTCTGCATTTGAGTCGGGAAAAAATTATTGAAGAAAATCTAGCACCCCGGCTTTTTAGGTGGAGCGTATCTTTGGATATTTATAAAGACTATCCGATCCTGGGAGCAGGGCTAGGGCGATTTAGCTATATGTATCCCGAATACCAGAGCAGATTTCTCAAGACTCCTAAAGGAGAGAAATTTAAAAAATTGGCGGCCTCGCCTGAGCGGGCCAATAATGAGTATATACATTTCCTTGCTGAGACCGGCCTTCTTGGATTTATAAGCTTGATACTTCTTCTTTCTTCAGTCTTTATGGGGCTCAGAAAGAGCCCGACAGATAATTTTTCTAGGGCTGCTGCAGCATCATTGGCTGGGATAGCAGTGAGTGCTTTCTTTGGTTATCCTTTTCATCGGCCTGAGATTATTCTTACATTAATTCTTATCTGTGGTTTGGCTATAGATTGTTCAAAATGTAGGAGGATAAAAATCACCCTATCAAAATTCACTAGAGTCCTACTTAGCCTGTTTTTGTTTTTCTATCTTTTAGGGGTCTCATTGAGTCAAATACTTCATGAAAGGGCCATCCGCTTTTTTAATAATGGCAAGTATCTATCAGCCTTGGAAACAGTTTCGCCAGCCATATTGCTCTCCCCAATTCCAGGAGAACTTTTATTTTTTAAAGGAAGGGCGGAATATCGTCTCGGTCTTTTCAATGAGGCGATTGAATCTTATACGAGTGCACTGGCTACTTATAACAATTCGGCGCTTTACTATAACAGGGGTCTAGCTTATATGCTTAGGGGCGATATGGAGCTGGCAAAGTCTGATTTTAAGAAGACACTTTCTATCCTTCCTAAGCATTCAAGAAGTAAAGAGGCGCTTGAATTTATGCAGGATATTTCGTATGAAAATATGTTAGAGGAGTCAGCTAGTGGATAGTGGGGTTTATAAATGAGTTTATTAATAATGTCTTTTATTTTTGGAACTTTTCTGGGGAGTTTTGCCAATGCATGCATTTGGAGAATACCTAGAAATATCTCTATTCTCCGCCCAGGCTCTTTCTGTACCTCCGGTATGAAAACCATTCCAATTTATCTTAATATCCCTGTATTAAGCTGGTTTATATTGAAGGGGAAATGTTATTCGTGTGCAGAACCTTTTAGTTTCAGGTATCCGCTGATAGAGCTTATAACTGGATTTATTACCGCGCTCTGGTTTTACAGATTTGGTTATTCTCCTGATGCTTTTATTTTTACTTATTTGGGTCTTATACTTATAATTATATCGGTAATAGATATAGATTTTCGAATAATAGCTCCACAGTTATCTTATCCTCTTATGCTCACTGGTATAATTCTCTCTCCCTTTAATAGTCTGATAGATGCTCCTGGTGTTTCTGCTCTCCTTAAATCAGCTCTGGGGTTGGTGATTGGAGGAGGAGTAATATGGCTTATCAGAATTGTGGGTAGTAAAGCTTTTGGGAAAGAAGCCATGGGGCTGGGAGATGTTAAATTGATGATGGGAATAGGTGCCTTTACTGGACCCGCTGGGATATTCTGGACAATTTTTGCCGCAAGTCTATTTGGTAGTCTTGTGGGAGTTAGCTTGAAAATAGCGGGAAAGCTGGAAAAATTCGGCTATATTCCCTTTGGACCTTTTCTTGCTGCCGGCGGCGTCTTTTATATTCACTTCTCGAATTATTTTTCAAGCTACTGGTACTTCCCTTTAACATAATCTGTTTTACTGTCATTATGAATTAGTGGATATACTAAGCC
>JAAZFS010000200.1 GCA_012511615.1 Elusimicrobiota bacterium
CTAATACGCCTACCTATCTCCTGGCGGTATTTTAAAATATCTTCTACCTCAGGTCCAAATTTAAGTTTGAGCGAAATCAGCTGGTCCTTTTGCCCAGAGACCTCCTCTAATCTGGCCTGGGGATTATCCTCTGGACTAACACGTTCTCTCAAGAGATTGGCCGCAGTCTCTATATCAAATAGGGCTTTTTGAATAGCGGAGTTTACAGGAGTAAAACCAGAATCAATTTCAGAGAGTTCAAGGGATATCCGCCCAAATTCTGAAAGTTGCTCAAATAGAGCCCCATCTGACTCATACATGCCTGCATAAAGTTTTGCAGCTCCTTCTGCAAGGCGTCCAGAATTCAAGAGACGCTTGTAGTCTGCCTCTAACTCTTCTTCAAAAGTATCGCTAAGTTCCAGTGCATCAATTTCGCGAATTTCATGCCGGAGTCTTTCAGCCTCTCTTGAGGTCTCTTCCTCTCTTAAGATAAGCTCTTCTCTTTTTTTATGAAGGTCAACTAACTTACCATGAGCAGATACTGCCTCTTTTCTTAGTCCAGCAGAACCTCCATAGAGGTCAAGAAGATTCAGCTGACGCGAAGGGTTCAAGAGCTCCTGATGCTGACTCTGTGAATGAATATCAACAAGCATATCTCCCAGGCCCTTCAGGGAAGAAAGAGTTACCGAGCGATCATTAATAAAACAACGGCTCCTTCCCTCCGCTTCAAAAATCCTTCTCAAAAACAATTCTGTTTCATCAAGTTCCATATCTTTAAGAAACTTTATTACTCTTTCAGGAAAGGGTGGAGCAAAAACGGCCTCAACCTCGCAAAATTTTTCTCCAGGCCGAACTATTTCCCTGCCTACTCTCTCCCCAAGCACCATATTTAATGCTCCTATCAGTATGGATTTTCCTGCGCCCGTTTCACCGGTTATAACATTAAAACCACTTGAAAACTTAAGAGAAGCTTTTTCAAGAAGTGCAAAATTTCGGATACCAATACTTTCCAGCATTTATGTCCCCCAGCCCATTTTGTCTGAAAGTACGCTAAAAAAACTTCTATCTGACTGAGCCAATTTCAATCGGCTCTCATAAATACTTACAAGAATCTCTCCAGAAGGATCTAAAGGAGTAGAAACCTGTCCGTCAGCAGTCAGTATGACGCCCTCGCCCGAAGAAAGAATTTTCACATTTATTATTCGCTCTAAATCAAGCAGTATCGGTCTAAATGAAAGGCTGTGTGGGTTAAGCGGAGTAAGGATTATCAATTCTAGACTGGGTTCAGAAACTGGACCACCGGCGGCAAGTGAATAGGCGGTAGAGCCTGTGGGCGTGGATATAATTACCCCATCCCCCTTGATGTCCGCCACACTCTCGCCATCAATCTCTAATCCGAGCTCTATGACTCTTGCGCAGCTTCCGTTTTTTATAACGATGTCATTTAAAGCAATATACTCTTTGTCATTGTATACCGCTCTTATCATCATCCTATCTTCCGTATGAAAATTCCCTTTAAATATTCTGGATACATAGGAATCCATATCTCCGTAGTCGCTCCCTAAAAACCCAAGGGTTCCGGTATTAATATGGACCAGTGGAATTCCCAGGCCAGCAAGATCTCGGGCCGCCCTCAGTACTGTCCCGTCTCCACCGATACTAAAGGCAAGTGAAGCTGAACTGGGATTTGAAGTCTCTTTGTAAGCAAAATCTGGAGATTTTTTACGGACCAAGTCAAGAATTTCCAAAGCCTCTTTCTTGTTTTCATTAACATAGACGACAAAATTCTTTGCCATACTTAGAAACGAGTGTCTACTGTTTCCGAATAATTATTGTCAAACTCATTCCTAGATAAAACAGGCTTTGCATACTCTGAAAAATTTAAGGCAAACCTATTTTCTCTGAAGGAATTTGATGAAACCCGAAAATTCGCCCTACCCTCGGCTCTCAAGCCGTATTCACTTGCGTAAAAAGTATTGGAAGATATTTCAGAAGTAGCTCTTCCAGTCAGCACTATCCCAGATCCACTCATTCCTACCTTATTCTCCTGAAACACACTGTCTGATGAGTCTCCAAAACTAGCACCAACTCCGTTCTCCTTAAATGTATTTTTCTCTATTTTAGGAGCAGAGTCATCAAGAGCCAATACTCCCACTATGTTAGATATAAATGAGTTTTCCTCTATCTTTGGGGAAGAATCATTCCAGCATCCTACTCCAGAACCGTTTCCCTCGATAGCGTTTTGGATTATGATAGGCTCTGATTCATTTCCAGCAGCGACACCAACATTGTTTCCACTGATTTGAGAACATCTGACAACTCCACTGCTATTTCCTTCAAAGAACACTCCCGTAGCGGAATTATTTTTTATGATGCTATTACTTATTTTCGGGGAAGACATGGCCGAAGCCCCTATTCCATATTTACCAGAGACCACCTCAGCACAGCTTATTTCAGGTGCGGCCCGATCCCAGCACCCTATTCCGCCAACCATGGTACCGATTATTTTCACATTACTTATTTCAGGAGAACGACTGTCATAACACCTTAATCCTACATAACCGCCGTGAATTTTAAGGTGATTTATAGCCGACTCACTACCACCAGCAACAAAACTTATACCACCTGCACGAGAAGGCTCGTCAGTTGGAGCGGTTATGACTACTGGATTATCTTCTGTCCCCCTTATGTCTAGTTCCCCAGCGACTATTATCTCAATTCTTGATTCAGCAAAGATATCATAGGTTGAGCCGTCAATGCTTCGAAGCATCTGGATCTCATTTTTAATATCTCCGTTCGTATAACGGATACTGGTCCCTGGAAGAATAATCAAGTGAACACCCTGTTCTACATAGACATCTCCCTCAAGAAGTATCCTTCCCTGCCAGACAGTATCCCTAGATATGTGTCCGGAAATTTTCTCAGGAAATATACAACCAGATAGGAAAAACATTGAGAAGGCAAAAAATAGTAGAAATAGGGCCCCAAGGATTTTTTTTCGGATAAAATATATATTTGTTTTCATATTATTAAGTGTGTAAACACGTTACTTATAATGATTAAAATATACATAAGAAGCCTTATATTTTCAACTGTAAGGATATAGAACTATAAGAGCCGAAAGAAACTCAGAGCAGTAATTCCGTATTCCCTGTAATCAATACGCTCATATCCTATGCTTCCTGGTAGGTCTTTTTTATGATGCTGAATAATCACAAGCGTATCAGGAGTCAATATTTTTTTTTCTCGGGCGTGCACCAATATAGTGGCTGAAAGATTCTCACCATAGGGCGGCCCAGCAAAGAATATATCTGGTGAAACATTCTCAGAGTAATCAAAAACATCAGAATGAATCACCTCTATATTTTCTTTCACTCCGAGGAGCTCAGCATTATCTTTGATCAATCCGATTGACACGGAAGATTTCTCGACTAAGCGAGCCCGAGCGGCTCCTCGTGAAAGAGCCTCAAAACTCACATTCCCAGTACCAGCAAAAAACTCCAGAAGAAAAGCGTCCTGAATCTCAGATCTGATAATTGAAAAAAGAGATTCTTTTACTCTCTCGGACATGGGTCTAAAACTTTTACCAGGAACAGACAGGAGTCGTTTATTCTTGTACTTTCCCGAGGTTATCCTCAGGTTTGAGAGACGCCCCTTCAATCTGAAGAGGCCATTATTACAGTTCTGGTTCTCGGACCAGTATCAAAGTCTATTAAAACAAGCTGTTGCCACTGACCTAGCAAGGGTTGTCCATTAGATACTGGTAGAGTTTCCGAGCATCCGACCACAGACGCTCTTATATGAGAGTGTCCATTATAATCCCCCCAGGTTTTATGGTGGTGGTAATCCTTATCTTCTGGAGCTATCCTCTCCATTGCTTCCTTGAAATCTTTGACAAGATTGGGTTCATACTCTATTACGCTTATTGCCCCCGTGGATCCACGGACAAATACACTGACAATGCCTTCTGTGATTCCCGCTTCCTCAATAAACTCCAAGAGGTGGGGAGTAATGTCAATAATATCAGTATTACCTTGGGTTTTAAAAGTATATTCCTTAAGAAAACTCATTCCGAATTTAATATGTTTTCAAGAAATCTTTTGCTGAGTAGCAGGTACTCCCTATCCTGCGAGAAAACCTCAAGTGTGATAGTGCTATCGTAATTATACTTCCGCAGTATTGATACAATCTTCTTCCAATCAATATTCCCAGTTCCTAAGGGCAGATGGCTATCTCTATGTCCAGTATTATCTGAAAAATGTACATGTACGATTCTATCTCCAAAGGTCTTAAAAAAATCTTCAGTCAGATTTTTGGGGGTATTTATATTGCAATGCCCCACATCTACATGCACCATAACATCGTCAAGTCCCTCAAGCAAGCGCTCAAATGATTCCGGTGTATTAAAAGGCGCCAGCACACTTTCCACCATAAGAGTTATCCCCTTATCCCGGCATATCTGATTTATTTTGGTTATGAATTCCTTGTTATATTTAAAGACACTGTCCTCATCCATCAAAGTACCGTTTAGAGAGGGGTGCACATTCATAAGGTCCACTTCCAGCGCCTTGAAGAAATCAATATATTTCACAAACTCCTCTATACTCACGTCTCTTATTTTCTTGAGAGGAAATATAACAGGAAGAAAAGGGCTGGTATGCCCAATAACTTCTATACCGGTTTCATCCACCACCTCTTTTACACTTGCTGCATCAACTGCATGGCTGAATAGCGGTTCAAGAGTAAGATCCACAAAATCAAATCCCTCAGCAGAAATTCTACGAATTTCATCACAAAGATCATTTCTAAAATCGTTTACTGCGCCTATTTTCAAGTCTGCCTCCTAATTGTTTCGAGTGCTTATCATAATTTTATATATAGTTATCATTGAAAAATCAATGACTTTTTCCAGAACTCTAACCAGGAAAAACAAGCACTGTATTAGTTGCCTTTAATTATAATTTTTGATATTATTTTACCTATGGCAAAAACTATAAAAGATTATATGAGCGCAAACGTACTCTGTGTCGATGGGCTAACACCCCTTTTGGCAGTAGTCGGAAAGATGAGGCTAAACAACACAGGCGCCGTTCTTGTCAAAGAAAAAAACCCAAACACCGGAATAGTCACCATAGCTGGCATTTTCACTGAAAGAGACTTCTTAAGCATGATTAATATTGGTGACTATGCCAAACTTGGGACAGTACAAATTAGAGATGTCATGACCAGAGGCATCAAATCAGTAGACAGTATGAATACTTATTCGCAGGTTGTAGAGCTTATGCAAAAACACAATATAAGACACATGCCTGTGGTAGAAAATAATATGATAATAGGAATTGTCTCACTAAGAAACCTCCTGCATCATTACTACGACAACTTTGAAAATCTTCTTAAAGAAACAGTAGCCTCCCTAGCATCAGCCGTTGAAAAAAGAGACCCCTACACTGCGGGTCATCAGCAACGTGTCGCTCAACTGGCTGTCGCCATTGCTGAAGCTATGGATTTGGATAAAAAACGAATACCAGGTCTGAGCATGGCCTCCATTATTCATGACGTGGGCAAGCTCTATGTTCCGGCGGAGCTACTTACAAAACCAGGTAAGCTCTCAGATGCAGAGATGAACCTAATGAAAGAACACGCCCAGAAAGGCTATGAGATACTTAAAGGAATTAACTTTCCCTGGCCCGTAGCCGATATCGTTGTTCAGCATCACGAAAGACTAGACGGCACGGGCTATCCAGAAAGACTACACAAAGACGAAATACTTCTTGAAGCAAAGATACTTGCCGTCGCCGATACTGTCGAAGCTATGGCCTCTCACAGACCCTACCGTGCAGCTCTCGGAATCGAGGCCGCCTTAGGTGCAATTACTCAAGGAAAGAATGTTTCTTATGACCCAGTCGTTGTAGACTGTTGCTGCAGCCTTTTCAATAAAAATAAATTTAAATTTACTTTCGATTAATTTTCCTCCTACCTTTACTATAAAACATCATTTCACTTTCTAATTTTATTGACTGAATACCCTTCTTATGTTAGAATTATTACATATTAATTGCTCATTCTAAATATGAATATGGGGGCGAACTGGGCTCGACAGGGGTTCCAAGAAGCTCAGGTAGCAGGCAGCGTTTGACGGTAACGCATAAACCGCTCAACTAAAGTAAACGACGACGCAAGTCTCGCACTGGCTGCTTAATTAAGCAACCCACTCTGGCGGATCCAGCCTCACGGGCTGCCAAAGAGTGTCATAAAGAAAGGCTAGCCTCTTCCGCCTCTCCCCTAGCGGATTGGGCGAAATAAACAGGGGAACCCCTTCCGAAAATGCCAGTCCTGTTGCATCTCGGAAGAAAACAAAATAGGACTAAGCCTGTAGAAGCTTGTGTTATCTGATCTCTGGACGCGGGTTCGACTCCCGCCGCCTCCACCATATTTGAATTTTATTAGTAACAATAATATTTTCATGCGCACTACGATTAAAATTTGTATATGCCTCTAACAAATTTTCAACGGGAAAAACATCACACTTACTAGAAAACATCAATTTTCAGAATTAAATAGAAGTGGTTTAATTTTTTGTTCTACAGCTTCGATTTTACTCAATGCTCTCTTAATCAGTATCGCTCCACTAGCTTCGAACACATTTTTTGTATTTTATATAATTATCTAATCTACTACCTGTTCCGACTGCTAAAATTAGAGCTTGTATCTAACTTCCTTTTTTTAGTTTTTTTAATAAATCCACAATTGAGTTAGGTAAGATTTTTTTGATAAATATTTTTATTTTACTGTAATTTGACAATACAGCTGCGGGTGAGTTTTCTTTTGGCACTTTCCAATCTTTACCGTAAGCATAAAGTAATAATTTTTCATATTTTTCAAATACAAAGTACCTATGTTTATAGAAGTCTAACTCAGTATATTTTTTAAAGAAATGATTAGGCACAGAACTTTCCCCAGATATTTTTGAAAAAATCCCTTTTCTAAAAAAATAAATATCTACATAGTCATCATTTCTAATCAGAGACAAAAGATCTGCTCCATACCTAGCAACTTCAAAGCCATGCTCTTGAAACTCCTCTAGCAATTCCAATAGTCTAACCCTATCTTCATCAAGAACGAAGACATCAGTATCCTCGTCGTGCGGAATAAAACCTTTATCTCTCACAGCTCCAAGTAATGTACCATATATCAAGCCAAAGAAGACGCTATTTTTATCCATTATCTTTTTAAAATCTATCAGATTTTGTTTGGCTGTCTCTGTATCTATAATTTTTCTACCATAATAAAGGGGTATCTCTTTGAATAGAAAATCACCTTTTTCTCTAG
>JAAZFS010000201.1 GCA_012511615.1 Elusimicrobiota bacterium
CAAGAGACTTGAACTATGACAAATACTTCTCAGCGGGACAAGAGGATATTTCTAAAGTGGAGGATTATCATTCGCATAATACTAGGCGATTGGATGTGGAAGAGATGAAGGAATTGCTTCTTAAACTGGACATTATCCAAGAAGATTTAAAATGAAATGGTTTCTCGCAGATGTGCGCAGATAAGATAATTCGCAAATTAACGCAGATAAAAATAATCAGCGAAAATCAGCGCATTAAATCAGCGTTTATCAGCGAGAAACAATGAATTAAGACTATGAAGATACTTATTACAGGAGCAAAGGGTTTTATTGGAAAGAATCTTGTAGCCCAATTAACCAACATAAAAGAAGGAAAAGCAAAGCACCCTGTATTGGGTTCTGAGTTAACCATCTTAGAGTTCGATAAAGATACCGACCCTAGCTTATTAGATACCTACTGCAAAGAAGCAGACTTTGTTTTTCATTTGGCAGGTGTAAACCGCCCTAAGGAGCAAAGTGAATTTATGGAGGGTAACTTTGGGTTTACAAGTGAACTACTAGATACACTCAAGAAACATAATAATACCTGTCCAATAATGATTTCCTCTTCTATTCAAGCAGAATTGGATAACCCTTACGGGGTATCTAAAAAAGCAGGGGAAGACCTTTTATTTGACTATAGCAAAGAGACAGGTGCTAAAGTATATATATATCGTTTCCCAAATGTGTTTGGCAAATGGAGCAGACCTAACTACAATAGTGCTGTAGCTACATTTTGTCATAACATTGCTCACGATCTACCTGTGCAAGTGAATGACCCAAATCATCCAATGACATTGGTCTATATAGATGATGTTGTACAAGAGTTAATCAACTGCTTGGTTGAGAAACCTAACAAAGAGGGTAACTATTGTAAAGTGCCCATTGAGCATAATATTAAGTTAGGAGAAATAGTAGGTTTAATTAAATCGTTTAAAGAAAGCCGCACTACTTTACAAGTATCTGATCTGTCAGATCCAATTACAAAAAAACTATACTCTACCTATCTTAGCTATTTACCCGAAGATAAATTCTCCTATCCCTTGAAAATGAATGTGGATGAACGAGGTTCATTTACTGAGTTTTTAAAATCACCAGATAGGGGACAGGTATCTATCAATATATCAAAACCAGGAATTACAAAAGGTGAGCATTGGCATCATACTAAGAATGAGAAGTTCTTAGTTGTATCTGGCACAGGTGTTATTCGTTTCCGTAAGATGGATGAGGAAATAATACATGAATATTTTGTCTCAGGTGACAAGCTGGAGGTAGTGGATATCCCCGTGGGATACACGCACAACATAGAGAACCTGGGTAAGACGGAGATGGTGACGGTGATGTGGGTGAATGAGGTGTTCGATCCGAAACAACCAGATACCTATTTCTTACCGGTAAAAAAATAAACTGAAGGAATGAAGAAATTGAAAGTATTGACAGTGGTGGGTACTCGTCCGGAGATAATCCGATTGTCTTGCGTGTTGCAGAAGCTGGATGCATCGGATGCGATTGATCACGTTTTGGTACACACTGGACAGAATTACGACTATGAACTAAAAGAGGTATTCTTTGAAGATCTTGGTTTGCGCAAACCGGATCATTTTCTGAATGCAGCAGGGAAGAATGCCACAGAGACAGCAGGGAAGATATTGATTAATATTGATCCGGTGCTGGAAAAGGAGAAGCCGGATGCTTTCCTTGTGCTGGGTGATACCAACTCATGCCTCTGTGCCATTGCAGCAAAAAAACGCCATATCCCAATTTTCCATATGGAAGCCGGCAACCGTTGTTTTGACCAACGGGTTCCGGAGGAGAGCAACCGCAAGATAGTAGACCACACTGCCGATATCAATCTCACATATAGTGATATTGCCCGTGAATATCTGCTTGCCGAAGGGTTGCGTCCGGACAGGATTATTAAAACAGGTAGCCCAATGTATGAGGTTTTGATGCAATACCTGCCAAAGATTGAGGGTTCTACTATTCTGGAAAAATTGGGTTTAGAGGAAGGAAAATATTTTGTTGTCTCTGCTCACAGAGAAGAGAACATCAATTCCGAAAGGAACTTCACTAACCTGGTGGCAATATTAAATACGATTGCGGAGAAATATGACTACCCGGTGATTATCTCCACCCATCCCCGTACCCGAAAGATGATCGAAGCTAAAGGGATTACATTTCACAAGAATGTGCAGCTGATGAAACCCATGGGGCTTAGCGACTACAACAAACTACAAATGAGATCATTTGCAGTATTGTCTGATAGTGGCACCATCTCCGAAGAGTCATCAATATTGAATTTTAGGGCATTGAACATCCGAGAAGCCCATGAACGCCCCGAAGCAATGGAAGAAGCCTCAGTTATGATGGTTGGGCTAAACCCTGAACGAGTGATGCAAGGGCTGGTGCAGTTACAGTACCA
>JAAZFS010000202.1 GCA_012511615.1 Elusimicrobiota bacterium
CTATGGACTATGAGGGCAGAATAATAACCCTAGAATTCAATGATTTTTATTTAACGCAGGTTTATACCCCAAATGCAGGTGACAAGCTGGTCAGACTTAATGACAGGCAAATCTGGGATATAAAATATGCTGATTATCTTGAAAGACTCGACAAAGAAAAACCAGTAATCGCTGGGGGCGACTTCAATGTTGCCCACAAAGAAATAGATTTGGCTAATCCACAAGGAAACAGGGAATCCGCCGGGTTCACTGATGAAGAACGCTTAGGCTTCACCAACCTACTTAAAAGAGGATATACCGATACTTTTAGACAGGTGCACGGTGATGTGGAAAGCATTTACTCATGGTGGGCTCAAAGAGCAAGAACCAGCAAAATAAATAACACCGGCTGGAGGATAGACTACTGGTTGGTAAGCGACAGAATCTCCGACAAGGTGGTGGATTCTATTATGATAGACTCAGGGCCCCGCCAGGATCACACTCCCATATTATTAGATATGAATTTCTAAAAAGTCTTGAGTCTTTAAAATATATCTATAGCTAAACCTTAATTTACTTTGACTTATCTGCATACTCAATCGCGGACTTCACTGAATCAAAAACTATATTTCCATCCCCCTCTTCAATAAACCCCGAGGACTCAAGCAATTCTAAAGGTTGCTCATTGAGACTAGCCAACGAGAGCGAAATTTTTCACCACTTGCAAAAGCACATGCATGCTCTTGGGGAAAAAGTTCAGTCATCTTGTCAATGACAACCTCCACACCTAGGTTTGTAAGAGAGGCATCCCTCATAAAATTTTTATCGCTAGAGCCAAGCGTTCCAAAAATATAAGGGATTCCGCAAAGAATCAGGGCTTTTTCCTCCTTCCTGACCAAGACAACTTCTTTTTCTGGACATTTTAGACTATAAAATATAAAATACAATGGAACTATTTATGTGGAAGGGGTATATAGTCTGAAAAACAAATCAGAAACTACTGTTTTTACGCCAACTAACCTTGTGGCTTTTATTTTAACAACAATGGCAGGTTGGATAGATGCTGTTGGTGCCAAACTTTTTTTGTATGAAAGATCCTCCTATATATCTGGCCGAGGCTCTTCCATTGGCTTTTGGATTTACAAGGGCGATAAGGGAGCCCTTATTGCAGTAGTTTTAATAGTTATATCTTTTATTCTAGGCTCCTATATAGGAGCTAGAATAAGTAGTAAGGCTGGTTTAACAAGAGGCCTATTTTTTACAGCTAGTCTTATTTTTATAGCTGCCTTCTACATAAAAAGCAAAGCTATTAATATTACTACAATTATCATCCCAGCAGCTATGGGCATTCAAAATGCCACGACAAGTCTTACCCCTATTGGTCGAACAACCCACCTAACAGGCCCAAGTACCGATTTAGGTATAAGTCTTGCTCGAAAGAATAAGGAAAGAGTTTTACCAGTCCTTATCTGCTGGATTGGTTTCCCTCTTGGAGCATACTTTGGCTACAATCTAGCAAATATGGCAACTAACAATATAATAAAACATTCTACTACTCTAATTATACCTGCTGTCATTATATTATTAACTGCTATTGCCCAAAGGCTAATCTTCCATATTCCTTTATTAGAAATAGAAAATAAAGATAGGTCTAAAATTTTATAAAGCTAGTGGATAAAAAACCCCTTAGCTAGAGTCTTTTGTCTACTCTTTTCTAAGAAGAAATCAAGGGAATCTTTATGATAGACTTAATTATCCTATCCCTACTTCAACATTTTTTTTGCGACAACTTCAGCAGCCTTAATTAAAGGATAACCTGCAGGAGATCCCGTCAATAGAGGCTGGGTTCCTATTTGCATGGTAAGTAGAGCCTTAACTGTGACTCTGTTTTGAATAAGAAATCCTATTGCATTAATCAGCTCTCCAGTACTGTAACCACCATAGACCTCCCCGCCCAGAATCATACCGCAGTCAGCGGCTACAACCAGCTTAACCATCTGCTTATGGGAATGACTAAAGTTTCCAGGATGGGTATCCCTACCGGTAAAGCTACCGCACACTATGTCAAAGTTTTCAATCTTTGCCCGACTTTCAGTAAGTCCAGCAGTTCCATAAGCATGGTCACCGATAGCTGTTGAGTAAATTGCAATAGTACCACTAAAAGGTTTGCAGGGGCTCAGACTATAGAGATTCATTGCAGCAATACGGGCTTCTGCACAGGCAGTTGAAGCAAGCATTGTTGCATCCAGCTTCCTGGTTATAAAATCCCTTTTTTCTGCACAGTCACCAACAGCAACAATGTCGGTGCTACTGGGCATAACTCTCATATATTCACAGGTTTTAATAAAGCCCAGCTCATTGAGCTCAATTCCTGCTTCTTCTACAATTTTGGTATTGGGCACATAACCAATAGAGAGAATAACTCCGTCTGCCTCAAGTTCTTCACCATTGGTCAGTAGTACACTTTCTACCCTATCCTTGCCCTTAATCTCTTCAATTCCTGCTCCGGTAATCAGTTTAACTCCCCGTTCCTTGAGATGATCTTCTGCAATCTTTCCGAACTCGGGATCAAACGCTTTACTGAGGATGGTGGGTTCTAATTCAACCAAGGTAACCTTATATCCTTTTTTATTCAGCTCATCCGAAACTTCAACACCGATAAAGCCCGCTCCAACAACAACAATATTCTTCATCGGTTTTATCTTTTCCAGCATCTGGTCTAGATAAATCTTATTCTTGGGAATCGTAAAAACGTTTTCTAAGTCCCCACCCTTGAGCCAGCTGGGTTTTGTCGGGATAGATCCCAGGGCCAGAATAAGTTTTTCATAGCGAAATTTTTTACCACTTGCAAAAGCACAGGAATGCTCTTCGGGAAAAAGTTCAGTCATCTTGTCAATGATAATCTCCACGTCCAAATTTGTGAGGGCAGCATCCCGCATAAGATTTTTATCGCTAGAGCCAAGCGTTCCAAAAATATAAGGAATTCCACATGGAATCAGGGCTTTTTCCTCCTGCCTGACCAAGACAACCTCTTTTTCCGGATAGGTAGATTTTGCGGTTATGGCAGACTGTAAGCCCGAGGCACCGCCTCCAATGACTAATACATCAATATTTCGCATAGCTTACTCCTTTATTA
>JAAZFS010000203.1 GCA_012511615.1 Elusimicrobiota bacterium
AGCTAACTATGACCATACTGCGCTCAGTGAGTAGTCCGCTAACTGCCATATTTTGAAAAGACAGAAAAGAAACAAACTCATTAATTACTACTTTCTCACCTATGAGCTGTCCCACAAGCAATAGATCGCTGAATGAAATTCCTATCAAAAGAGCCAAGCCAGAGAAGATCATACCTAGAATACGCTGAATCGAAAGCTCTTGGAAAAGTGCGATAGCCTCTAGATTGAAGATAGCAGTTAATGAGGCACCAATAGCAGCTGCCACAAACACTACAATAAACCCAACAATAGCACTCCTAGCAGAGGGTCTCCTCCAAAAAATAACAGTTCCTATAATTAGTCCTATAAGACTGGCCCCCAGAGCGGCGGCCCCCCACTCAGAACCACTCCCCCCAAGAAGAAAAGTAAGATAACCCACCAGAACTGATACGCCTATCAGCCAAGCTAGAGATTTCAACCAGACTGACTTAAGTACCCGGAACCACTTGAAGGTTATTCCAGCGCCAAGAAAAAACCCTATCAATAGACCAGTTATTGCCCAAGGCATATTTGGTAACCCTAGCCTAGTTGCAACATCGGAAAAAACAAACAAGGCGGCCACTGGCATAGCAATTGTCAACAAAAGACCCAACATCCAATATTTGGTACGTCTCTGCCCCCACCAGATCCTGCCAATAAATAAAGCCATTAACACTGCAGCAAAAACAGCTCCCCAAAGAAATGCAGGAAACCCTTGAAGCTGAACCGAAAGAGCATAAATCTGCTCACCAATCCAGCCGACTGCAAAATTACCCATGTGGACAAGAGCAATAAAGGCCATAAGCATTGCACCCACATTAAGGGCAAGTTGTAACCCGGTGCCAGCACCGCTCGCCGCAGCATCAATTATATTTTCGTGTTCGTCATCTATCTCTATTTTAACTTCTCCGCGGGTTGTAGGAATTTCGGTTTCTGGAACCATAAGCTTAGCCATAACTAATGCAGCCGGTGCCGACATAATACTTGCAGTAATCAGGTGCCCAGCAATCGATGGAAAGTATGAGTGCAACATGCCCACATAAGCCGCCATAACACCACCCGCAATAGTAGCAAATCCACCGACCATAACAGTATTAAGTTCGGACAATGTCATATCCTCTACAAAAGGGCGTATAACTAGCGGAGCCTCAGTCTGACCTACAAAAATATTTGCACTAACCGACAAAGTTTCAGCACCACTGGTGCCTAAAACTTTCATAATTATCCAAGCGACGAATTCAACCACTTTCTGCATGAAACCAGAATAGTAAAGTATCGACATGAGAGCAGAAAAGAAAATAATGGTAGGAAGAACAGAAAATGCAAAATTTGCAGCCGCAAATTCAGAATTGATGAGATTGCCAAAAAGAAACTCTGCCCCACGATCAGAAAAGCTAAGGAGTCCGAGGACAGCATCATTCATAACTTTGAACAACATTTGACCAGGACGGGTAAGAAGAACAAGAACTCCCAAAACAAGCTGAATAACAAGTCCCCCAATAACCGCCTTCCACATAACTTTTGAACGGTCAGTTGAAAAGATCCAGACTATAAAAGGTAATGCAAAAATCCCGAAAAGTCCAAAATAAAACTCTAATCCCATTTCTTCATCTCCTTTCGGACATCTTCCGAAACGTTCTTTCCAACCACTTGATATAAGCTATATACAACTAATAAATTTTCCAGTAGCGGTTACATTAAAATCAGATTGTATTATAACTATATTTAGATTTTCCTGTCAAGAACCCTTATTGGATATACAGAGAGAATTCTTTTGACTTCTCTATTTGCTCAATTGCTGTTTTCAAATACTCTAAGGGCGCTGTCGCATGCTCACAAAAACATAATAAGTTTAGGCAATTTCCTGGCTAAAATCCTCAATAGCATCCTGCCAGCCATTCACACGCATGATGTTAAGACCTTCAGAGCTTCTTCTGTTCCAAGGGTAATCCATCAAATATACCCGCGTTCCAGTGGATGCAATTTCTTCGGCAAACTCCCAACGATCTTCTATGTAAAAATCCAGTTGAATATTTTTCTCCTTTAAAAATCCAAGTTTTGTCCCTAAATCAGTAAATATAATATCAATTGGCTTAAAGTGGTTTTCAGCAAACCAGCGACGTGTATCTCTTTGAGCTTCTGGGGGGCGTGCAGTTACAATATACATATTAAAGTATTCGTTGATTAATCTAAGTCCTTCTATGGCTCCTGGAAGAAGAGGGATACTCTGCCATGCCCTGTCATTCGTAATCATTTCAACAGCTTTATTCAACTCTTCGGGAGATACCCCAATACAATCCTCAAAGAAGTAATCGGTTACATCATCTATGTTATATTCTTTGCCAGTCACTTTACTTATATATTCCAAGTATACTGTCGACGTGTCCATTATAACACCATCGATATCTACCCCAAAATTTGGTTTCGTTCTCTCTCTATTAACCATATCCATCCTTTCTACTTATACAACCCCAATTATATTATATAACACGTCAGATAAAAAGACCAATTCCCTTACTATATTCATTGCCAACAAGATGAAATTATGATATATAAAAACTATGGAAAAACCCCACTTTCTTTTCAATAAGTTTTACTATATAGCACAAACTCTATTAAGCATTTTGATGCTGCTACTTGTGCTGTCTTCGAATGCTCACAGTACAGAAAAGATACTCCTTAAAACAGGAGACTATCTTTTATTTGGCCGATATTATGGTGAAGACATCCTCTGGAGAGTAATAAATGACCCAGCAA
>JAAZFS010000204.1 GCA_012511615.1 Elusimicrobiota bacterium
AGACCTCTAGAGCCAAGATACTTAAGCAAGGCTGCCGTTAGTGTTGTTTTCCCGTGGTCAACATGACCTATTGTTCCCACGTTTACGTGAGTCTTCGTTCTTTCAAATTTTTCCTTTGCCATTACGGTTTTCCTCCTTGTTCTAACCGAGCATTTTATCTGTTATCTGTTTTGGGACCCTCTCAAAATGGGAAGGCTCCATACTATATGTCGCACGCCCCTGGGTCAATGACCTCAAGGATGTAGCATAACCGAACATCTCTGAAAGGGGTGAGTTTCCTCTTACTACATGATAGGCAGGTCTGGTTATAAGTTCCTTGACCGTACCACGCCTGGAACTTATATCTTCCAGGACTTCCCCCAAATATTCGGCGGGCACCATTATCTCTAACTTCATTATCGGCTCAAGAAAGGCTGGTGCGGTGTGTTTCATCGCTTTTCTTACAGCTCTTATAGCCGCTATTTTAAAAGATATTTTTGAAGAGTCAACCTCATGGAAGGAACCATCGAGAAGAGAAACCTTCAAATCCGTCATCTGAAAGCCTCCCAAGGGCCCATCTGTAAATGCTTCCCGCACACCTTCTTCGACGGCAGGAATAAATTCTTTAGGTATTCTTCCTTCCCTAATCTTATTTTCAAAAATTTCACCCTCACCCATACTGAGTGGCTCAAAATTCATTATAACATGAGCAAACTGACCTCGCCCCCCTGTCTGCCTAACATAGCGCTCTTCCACCTGATGAGAGCGAGTGATAGTTTCTTTAAAGGTTACCACCGGTTCCGAGACCCTGCAATCTACGCCAAGCTCTTCTTTCAGCCTGGTTACGATAACTTCCAGATGAAGCTCACCCATCCCAAATATTATGACCTGCCCACTCTCGGCATCTATTCTGAGCTGTAGTGATGGGTCTTCAGAAAGTAGTTTCTCAAGAGCCATACTTAGTTTTTCATCTTCCGCCTTATTTGCTGCCTCGATTGCTACCGATATAACAGGCTCAGGAAAATGAATTTCTTCAAGAATTACAGGATGCTCCAAGGGAGATAAGGTATCTCCAGTTGAAGTTTTTTTAGGTCCCACAATTGCAGCAATCTGCCCAGCCTGAAGACTATCGAGGTCCTTGCGAGTATTGGCATGCATCTCAAGAATTCTTGATACCCGTTCTCTTGTACCAAGATTCTGATTATAAATCATGGTACCTTTTTCAATTTTTCCTGAATAAACCCTGACAAAGAGAAGACGACCTACATAAGGATCCGTCATCACTTTAAAGACCAAGGCCGCCAAGGGGCCATCGGGGTCCGGGGTCCGGGAAACTTCTTCCTTGGTTTTAGGATGAATCCCCTTAACTGGGGGGACATCTAAAGGAGATGGAAGATAATGAAGGATGGCATCTAAGAGGAGTTGTACTCCCTTGTTTTTCAGTGCTGATCCGCAAAGTACAGGAACTATTTGGAGCGAAAGAGTAGCCTTTCTGAGGGCTTCAATAATTTCATCCTGCGAAATTGCCTTTTCTTCCAGATAAGCCTCCATAATATTGTCATCCACATCGGCCAACTGCTCAATCATCATGGCCCGCATTTTACTGGCTTCTTTTAAATATTTTTCGGGGATTTCTTTAACTTCTATTTCCAGACCTTCTTTATCGTTATAGAAATTTGCCTTCATGGTAATAAGATCAATTATGCCCAGAAAATTATCTTCTACTCCCATGGGCATCTGAATAGGACAAGCATTGGCCTTTAAGCGTTTCCTTGCCTCTTTAACAACTCTTATAAAGTCAGCCCCCACCCTATCAAGCTTATTAACAAAAATAATCCTAGGCACAGAGTATCTGTCGGCCTGCCTCCAAACTGTTTCAGACTGGGGCTCTACTCCACCTACAGCACAAAACACAACCACGCATCCATCAAGGACCCTGAGCGATCTTTCCACCTCAATGGTGAAATCTACGTGACCAGGTGTATCAATAATATTTATAGTATGGTCTTTCCAACTACAGGTAGTTGCCGCAGAGGTGATTGTTATCCCTCTGTCCTGCTCCTGTTTCATCCAGTCCATAACGGCAGTACCATCGTGGGTCTCACCAAGTCTATATGTTTTTCCGGCATAAAAGATTATCCGCTCTGAAACCGTAGTTTTTCCAGCGTCTATATGCGCAACTATTCCTATATCTCTAACTTTTCTAAGGTCCATTCTCATTCCGATCTTATTTACTGCCGTGCTCAATTATTTTTTTACCACCTATAGTGGGCAAAAGCTTTATTGGCCTCAGCCATCCTGTGCATTTCATCTTTCTTTCTTACTGCCGCACCCTCGTTTCTTACAGCAGCTACAAGTTCCTCGGCCAGACTTTCTGACATTGATTTTCCTTTTTTTGCGCGGGATATATCCACCAACCATCTTATTGATAGGACCAGAGCTCTGCGATGGGAAACTTCCACCGGAACCTGATAGGTCGCTCCACCAACACGCCTTGATTTTACCTCAAGAAGAGGGCGAATATTTGACAGGGCATTCTCAAGTGTCTCAAGAGGATCTGCTTTCAGTCTTTCTCCTGCTAAATCCATAGCATCATAGACAATCCTTGTGGCCAGGGTCTTTTTACCACCCCACATGACTTTATTTATCAGCATCTCAATAGCTTCGCTATTATATTTTGCGTCTTTTTTAACTATGCGATTGTCCGCGTAATTTCTTTTCCTACTCATGATTTTTTCCTACCATATTTCGAACGACCCTGAGCTCTTCCTTCAACCCCCGATGAGTCTAGGGCCCCTCGTACGATATGATATCTTACTCCCGGAAGGTCTTTTACCTTTCCGCCCCTGATAAGAACAATAGAGTGCTCCTGAAGATTATGTCCTTCTCCGGGTATATAGGCTGCCACATCAATACCATTTGTTAATTTAACC
>JAAZFS010000205.1 GCA_012511615.1 Elusimicrobiota bacterium
ATTTAACTCATAATTTAATTGTAGACTCCTTATATCAAAATTTGCTGTACCTATTGTAAAAACTTCTGAATCTACAATGACTGTTTTAGCATGCATAAAACCCTTGGTATAGTGATAAATTTTTATTTTGGAAGCAGTATATTTAAACTCAGATCTTTCTGATTTCAGTTTCTGTTCGTGTTTATTCCAGGCATATTCTTCCAGTTTCAATATGTTTCTCCTAACTTCCCATAGTTTTGAATAAAGATAGATTAAACTCCTTAAATATCTTAACTAAATTCTTTCAATTTCAAAAATTAGTATTTTTTATCTGCCCAAAAGGGTAGGTCGATTTTATTCTTCGCCATGATTGGCTTCTGACCGATGTGATTATTGAGGCTTTTTGCTTGCAATGATTTCTTAGACTATGTATAATTAATTGTTACAAATCATAAAGGAGGGAATGATGACAGATAGCATTAGAGTTGCCCTAATAAACCCACAGGGTCATGTCAGATGGAATAACCCGCCGATTGCCGGCCATCCAGATACAGGAGGACAGATAGTCTACATACTTGAGCTTGCGAAAGAGCTAGCTCTACTTGGATGCAAGGTTGATATATTTACTAGGTATTTTGATGATAAGGACTGGCCCGGATATGCTGAGCGCATAGAAAACCATCCAAAACTTGAAAACTTAAGGATTGTCAGGATTACTTGCGGTCCTGAAGATAAGTTTCTCAATAAAGAAAAACTCTGGCCCCACATTCGTGAGTATGCGGATGGGATTTCAGCGTTTTATAGGGAAAATGAGATTAAACCAGATGTTGTAACCTCCCATTATGCAGACGGTGGATTAACTGCTGCTATACTCAAAAAAGATTTGGAAGTTCCTTTTACTCATACTGGGCATTCTCTCGGTGGTCAAAAAATAGATAACTTGGAAGTGACTGAGAAAGATTTTGAAGAAATAAATTCCAGGTTTGAATTTGGAAAACGCATATCTGCTGAGCGGATAACTTTTAGAAACGCTCACGCAATAGTGACTTCTACAAGAGAAGAAATAGAAAAACAGTATGGGAACAAAACCTATTCAGGTGCAGTGGATAATCAAGAAAAATTCAGAATAATTCCACCTGGTATTGATCCATCTCATTTTTATTCATTTAGAGAAGAGGAGGAGGATGCCGAAGCATACAATAGTGCTGTTGAAAAACTTAAAGCAGAAATGAAAAAGAATATAGATTCGGATCGTGCGGATCTTCCTTTTGTTTTTTCTGCAGCCAGATTTGATGCAAAGAAAAACCCTGCTGGTCTTATGCGGGCCTATGCTTCAAGTAAGTTGCTTAGAGAAAAGACAAACCTGATGATTATTGCTGGTAGCGTGGGAAATCCTCTAAAAGAAGAAAATAGGAGTAAGTTTAACAAAAACGAGCAGAAAATCATTGACGAACTCAAAGAAATAATTGAGGAAAATTCGCTTGAAGGTTCTGTCGTCGTTTCTCCGAGTTTTGATTTTGCTACTGAAATGCCCTGTCTATATCGCTATACCGGTACGAATGGGTGGACATTTGTCAATCCAGCCCTTCATGAGCCTTTCGGTCTTACCATAGTCGAGGCCATGGCTTCAGGACTTCCAGTTGTTGCTACAATGCATGGAGGTCCCTCAGAAATACTTGATGGTGGTAAGTATGGTGTTTTGGCCGATTCCACCTCAACTGATTCACTTCGGGAAGGTATGGAGAAGCTTATTGAAGAGGGTGATTGGGAGAAATTCTCTAAAGACGGAGTTAGGCGTGTCTTAGAGAGATTTACCTGGGGATCTGCTGCTAAAGGCTATTTGAAATTGTTCAAAGAGATATCTAAGCAGGGTGCAGATTTCAAGAATGATTACGAAATACCTGAATGGTTTCTAAATCCCTCCACCAGTGATGAGTCTTCTATTGACGAGGAATTAAAAAACTTATATTTTATTTAAGCAGTAAATAAAAAGTAGGGCTGATGCTCATCTTCGGCCTGTCGATGGAGTTGCCTTGCGGATGGGGTTTATATTTTCGCACTTGAAGAAATAGATTCCAGGGCTTGGGCCTATTAAGGTAGTATAAAACCCAGAGAAAAATCTGGATGGGATGAGCTGGATGAGTTTGCGGATAGAACGCAAATTTTATAATTAACCAGGGTTTAAGAACTTGTTTGACAAATAAAATCCCCTTGGTTAAGATGATTTATCAAAAGGAGATGTTCAGATGAGAATACGGTCTTATATAGGAGTATTAATACTCCTTTCTGCAGTTCTTCCCCAAGTTCTGCTTGCTTCTGAAAAAGTTAATCAGCTTCCCCCACCCCCGATGGATGTTCTTCGAGTAAGAGCAGGCTATGTTGAAGGTCTGAACCCCAAAGAGGGCCAGGAGGTAATCCTTGATGTTTACACAGTCACTAAAGGGGATTGGCTCAGGACAATAGCCCAAAGAGAATACGGTAATTCGGAACTCTGGGAGATAATTTTTGATTACAATGACTTCATAAACAATTCGCACTGGATATTCCCAGGCGATCAGCTTATAATTCCGAGGATTGTTGATAAGCTACCGGAGCCTAAAAAAGCTTCACCCACACCTATTGAAACAGAGGAAGAAGAAGAAGCCTTTTGGGAAAGAAAGGTTTTTATTGCTCCAAGAAATTTTAAGTTTGAAGGAAAAGTTGCGGGTTTTAAGGCTGAAAAGCTCCTGCAGGCCCAAGGAGATTATTGTTTCATCAATATTGGTTGGGCTAATGGGGTAGCTGAAGGGGATATCTTTAATGTTTATCAAGTGGGCCAACCTGCAATGAATCCAGATACTGGAAAGCTGATGGGGGAGGTTTATTCAAAGGTCGGGGAAATTAAGGTTGGTGTAGAAATTTCTAAAGATTCCGCGACGGCAAGGATTCTTTACTCTAGTGAGTCGCTTAAGGAGGGAAATCCTCTCTTGAAAAACTTAGTAAACAAAGACTGATATTTTGGCGAAAAACTACTTTATTATTGAGGTAAAAAGGGCGCTTAAGAAACAGAATATGAGTCTCCGGGCCCTGGCCCGCCAGAGCTCCTTGGATGTTTCTTTTATATCAAAAATGCTCAGTGGAAAAAGAAATCCTCCCAGCAATGAGAAGGATATCGCCCGGATTGCTCAGGCTCTCTCACTTGATTCCGACCGTCTTATTCTCTTAGCCGGCCGAATTCCTTTGTCTCTTCAAAAACATCTTGCCGATGAAAAATTCATAGAGAATATAATTTCTTACTCACCAGTATATAGTTCAGAAAAACATGAAAGCCAATCCTATGGGAGCGATTATGAACTTGAAGATGAGCTCCTGTAGTATCTGGATTTGACAATTCGGAAGGCTTTAATTAAATAACTTAAGTTATGGGGGAGCTTCCCTGGATATTTAAACTCAGTCTTGCTCCGGGTCTCGGTCCGGTTAAAATTAAAAAAATAGCAGACACATTTGATGATGTTAAGCAACTTTCTGGAATGGATGTTGCGGATATATCATCTTCAGCGGAAATAGATTTGAAATCAGCCCAGATAGTGGCTGATACGATTTCAAAAAAAGATAGGTCAGCAGAAAAAATATTCAAAAGAGTTCAGGATGCGGGATGGGGTATTTGCGAATACGGAAATCCAAACTATCCAGAGCTTTTAAAGGAAATTTACGACCCGCCGCCTGTACTCTATTATGCAGGGAAACTTTCAAAGTCCGATTATAATTCAGTGGCTGTGGTGGGAACCAGAAGGGCAACTGAGTATGGGATAGAGGCCGCCCGCAGTATTGCTACGGGTTTGGCTGTCTCTGGGGTGACTCTTGTATCAGGATACGCTGAAGGGATTGATGCTGCTGCCCAGAAGGCAGCCTTAGATGCTGGGGGACGGCTGATTGGAGTGCTTGGAAGTGCACTGGATAGGCCCTACCCTGTTTCTAGTATTCCCTTGATGGAGAGGATAGCTGAAAACGGAGTGCTTCTTAGTGAGTATCCCCCAGGAGCTTCTACGGCCGCTTCGAATTTTCCGGCTAGAAATAGAATAATTAGCGGACTTTCCTTAGGGGTGCTTATCGTGGAGGCCCCAGAGAGAAGTGGGGCGCTTATAACAGCCTATCAAGGACTTGAGCAGGGTCGGGATGTATTTGCCCTTCCGGGTTCTATATTCTCTCTTAAAAGCCGGGGGACTAACATCCTCATTAAAGAGGGGGCCTCGCTGGTTGTATCGGCAGAGGATATAGTAAGTGATTTAATTGGCCGTTTTAGAAGTTTTAAAATTAATGAGAAGGTAGAAAAGGAAGACACTTGCCTTTTAAGTCCTGAAGAAGAAAAAGTTATGAAAGTATTGGAAGATGGAATTATGCATATTGATGAAATAATGAGGCGGGTAGATTATCCTGCAGGGCGTCTTTCGGTAATTTTGACGAAGTTGGAGATGAGTGGTGCTATCTGCGCCCTTGACGGAAAAAAATATAAGAAAGCATAAAAAATGAAGGAATTAATAATAGTTGAATCGCCAACAAAAGCGAAAATGATTGAGAGGTTTTTAGAGGGGAGATACAATGTTATATCTTCAATGGGACATGTTCGCGACCTCCCTAGTTACAGGTTGGGAGTAAATATAGATAAGGATTTTGAACCAGAATATGAAATTTTAAAGAAGAAGAAAAAACTTCTTGCAGAGATAAAAAAGCTTGCCTCAAAGGGTGGGATGATTTACCTGGGTATGGATGAAGACCGTGAAGGGGAGGCCATAGGATGGCATCTACTTCAAAGTCTTAAATTGCCCGACCTAGAAAAACGCTCAGAAAGAATAGTTTTTCACGAAGTGACAAAAGAAGCCCTCACGGACGCGCTTAAGTCTCCTAGAAAAATAGATATGAATCTTGTAGATGCCCAGCAGGCCAGAAGAATCCTTGATAGGGTGGTGGGCTACAAAATATCTCCTCTTCTTTCCAGGAAAATTCGCCGTGGACTTTCGGCAGGTCGAGTACAATCAGTGGGACTTAGGATGATTGTAGAGCGTGAAAGAGAGCGTTTGAAATTTGTACCCAGAGAGTATTTTTCGGTGGCTGGTGAAGTGTCTATAGATGAGAAGCTAATACCAGTTGGGCTTTGGGGCCGTTCTGGGAAAAAATATGGAAAATTTGATCTGGGAAAAAAAGATGCAGATCAAGCGGTTAAGGAATCCTTAAAGGGAAAATTAGAGATAAAAAAAGTTTCTTTAAAGGAAAAGAAACTTAGGGCCTTGCCTCCTTTTATTACATCTACTCTGCAACAGGAAGCCTATAACAAACTTAAATATACCCCTGCAAGAACCATGCGGATAGCCCAGAGACTCTATGAGGGAATAGATATGATAGATGGCCGTGCGGGAGGTTTAATAACTTATATGAGGACCGATTCGGTAAAGGTATCGCCTGCGGCTTCAAAAAAAGCAGCTGATTATATTAAGAAAAATTTTGGAGACCAGTATTATCCTAAAAAAGCCAATGTATATAAATCCAGAAAATCGGCCCAAGAAGCCCACGAATGTATCCGGCCCACAGATTTAACACTTGATCCTGATTCTCTGGAAAAAAGTCTTTCCAAAGAGGAAATGATGCTTTACAAATTGATATGGGAAAGATTTGTAGCCTCGCAGATGGTTCCTGCAGTGATTTCTCAGAAGAGAGTTGACGGAGATGCCGGAGACTATAACTATCGTATTACTGGCCAAAGTATAGTCTTTGACGGCTATACCCGAGTTTGGGCATCAGGCCTTTCAGAGACCCTTCTGCCAGAAATAAATGAGGGCGATAAATTTTATTGGAAAAAACTTGAAGCTCTTAAGCATGAGACCAAGCCTCCGCCCAGATATACCCTTGCCACTCTGGTAAGCGAACTGGAAAATAATGGTATTGGACGCCCCTCTACCTATGCTACTA
>JAAZFS010000206.1 GCA_012511615.1 Elusimicrobiota bacterium
GCTCTATAAGATACTCATCTTGATAGTCCTCAAAGAAAAGAGTTAATTTAAAGGGGTCCTTAAGGTCCTGTTCTGACTCCGGAAAACCCGAGGCTTTAATTCTAGTTAGTTGTTGCAGAATATCCTCAAAACTTTCCTCCTCAGAAAGGATTTCATACTGATTATCTTCCATCTCAAGCCCAAGCTTAAGAAGAGGTTGGGAAAAAATAAAAACCTGTTTTTCCAGCCAATCGTTAAGACTGACTGGGAATGATTCCCTCATAATACCGCTCACTATATAGACCGGAGATGAGTCTCCTTCTGGCGATACAAGGTATCTTAGGTAACTACTCATCCAGTCGGAGGCCCGGTTACCTATGAAGACTTCCACCTCTTCATTCAAAACAAGCCTCCTTGCTCCCATCGGATCGACCCCAAAATCCTGATATTTTTCTTCACGATTAGATATAATATCACTCAAATCAATATCTTTGATAGATGAAATTGCCGAGTTAATTTTGTTAGAGTCGACCAGCCTTCTTCCTATAAACCATTGACTGGCTTCTTTTTTCATAAGAAGTCCTTCTCCATCAAAGGCTTTAATTTCAAGAGTTTGTATATCTGCTTTTATAAGACCTTGCTTTTTTCCTTCTCTAGTAGTGATAAAGAAAACAAGGACAAGCCAGAGGAAAATTACTGAAAAGATTTTTATTGCATTACGCATCAGATTAAATATTTCAACCTTTGATAATTTCGTCTTTTATTCTGAGTTTTCCATCTTATAAGCCCCAATATCACAATAAGAACTGGAACAAGAAACATGTTGAGATTTTTTATAAGTGTCATTTGACCCGCACTGACCTCTTTAAGAGGACGGCTGGAAATACCTTTGGACCTTATTGCAATCAAATCAGCGTCTTCGCTCAACCAGTCAATAATGTTATTAAAAAGACTTCTATTTGCCTGCATATGCAGCATATCCTCTTCAAAGAATCGTGCATTTGAAGTGACCAACATTCTGAAGTCTTGGTCAGATTTTCCATGAACGGCAGCCGCAACTGGAAAGGGACCAGTTGCTGCTCCAGGTGCCCGAACTGGCGGAACCATTGGAGATACATTTCCAGGCTGACGGATAAGCCAGGAGTTTTTAGAGGTTTTTGCAAGCACTCTTACTTCATATTGATCTTCTTCATCTAAGATTTCTATCGGAGAGACAAAAGGAAAAACTGCTGCATCAATATCTCTTACAACTGGATTATCTCCCGAAAAATCTGTTAGAAGTGGAAAATAAGGATAATCCACCACATTCTGAACCCTGAAAAAACCTTGTTGGGTCGTAACGCCTATTCTCTGAGCCTGCCTATCGGCAATAATGCCCTCACCTATGCTTATTCCATAGCTCTCTAACAATTTATTGATTTCCATATTCTCTTCAGTGACTGAGAAAGAATTTGTATCTGCAGAGTACCTGTCAACTAAAAGAGCAAGCGGAATGCCCCTATCTATTGCCTCACTTAATAATTCTATATCTTCTTCAGAAAAATCCCGACCCGCAAGAATAACCGATGAAAACTGATTATTACTATAAGCCTGAGTTGAACTTATTTGAATAAAGCTATATCTCTTCCGCACCTCTCCAGCAAGACCATCCGGAATAGCAGGCTCACCGATATAACCAACAGCAATCATTTCTTCTGCTACTAGTTTTTTAATTCTGGTAGAAAGATCATATTCAATCCCACTAACGCTCTCTAATACAGGAATTGTCTCTGCACGGTCACCATACAATACGGCTATTCCCATATATCCCTGCCTCACCTCATAGCTCTCTTTTCCCGCCTCTGTAAACTGAAGCGGAGGAATACCATATGAGGCCGCTTCAATCGCATATTCTTCAGATTCAGTAGGATCAATAAAGTTAAAGCTCAATCGGCCTTTCGAATAGGCTCTGTACTCGTAAAGAAGGTCTCTTAGATAATTTTTTGACTCTCTATATTGTCCAGGAAGCTTCTCAGAAAAGAAAGCCTTTACTATTACCGGATCATCAAGCGAGCGCATGAGCTTTTTTGAAGGAGCCGATAAGGAATAAATATTGTTAGACGTAAGGTCCATCCTGATGACAGCTCCAGAAAGAAGCAGGTTAACAAGCACAAGTATTCCGGCCAAAAGCCCAAATGATGCCGCCTTCTGGAACACACTCCTTACTCGGCCTGAAAAAGCTGCAAGACTCCCATAAATAAAAAGAATAAATAGACTGATAAAATATACGATATTTCTAAGGTCTATTACCCCTCTTGACAAATTTTCCCAGTGAGAATCTATAC
>JAAZFS010000207.1 GCA_012511615.1 Elusimicrobiota bacterium
AAGAGTAGTAAGTCAATTATAGTATCATTTAGAATTTATATGGTCAGCATACATTTACTTGAGTTGTTCAATAAGCATGGCCATAATTTTTTCCTTTTCAATTTCTGGATCAATTTTTTGAATATACTCTATGGCGAGAAAATCATCTCCACGTTTTCTATTTTGTCTAGGTTCTAGTGCTTCAATAAGAATAGCTTCCAACACCAGAATGAGTTTCTCAGCACTATATTCGTCTGGCGCAGTACAATCAAGTGAACCGTCATTTTTTACAGGTATTAAGCCAAACCATGAGAATCGATCCCAACGCCCTGACAGTCGATTATGTGTATGAGCATAAAGCCTTGCACCAAGAGTGCCGTCAGTAGTACGGCCAACATATATAACTTCTCTCCCGTCATAAAGCAAATAGACGCCGCGTTGATTACAAAAATTAACCGGAGAGGCACCAATTTGCTGCATTCCTAGCAGTTTTGGATTTGAACCCCACTCTACATTGTCTCGACTCCAAAACATACCGAAGGATGTAATAATTGCTTGTTTTTCTTCTTCTTCGAATGATTCAATCATTTCTGGGGATATATTTGTTATTTTATTTTTTAAAGTGTATATTCCTTTATCCACCCGAATATATGGCGAGTCTTCACCATCTTGCTTGAGTGAGGTTGTTATTATCGCACTCACTGTTGCAGCGGGAGTAGCCCCCACGCTCTTGCGAAGACCTGCGGAAATTATGTGCTCTGCTATATCCTCATAGTGAAGTGAGGTAGGGGAATCACTAAGAACCTTTTCTATTGCTTCTTTCCAAGTTAATTCCTGTTTCATAATTTTACTCCTTTTTGAAACTTTAAAGCTTAGATTCAATTCAGTTTTGTTTTTATATTATTCATTTATTACACTAACTTTATTTAGTGTGATATTGGTATTGTACCCACTATAGTATTTACTACCAAATAAGAAAATTTATTTGATTGATGTTTTGATAATTCATTAGATATTCAATATAATACTTTGAGCGCTATTTAAAATAGTAAACGCTATAGTTTGTTGATTTAATTAACCAGGAGATTTAGACGGTGGAGTCTATAGGTTTATTTCTTTACTTAATTTCGGTAGTCTGTGTTCTTCTTGCTTCAATCAGGCATTCATTTAGAAATCGTACTGCTGAATTTTCTTTTAATTTCTTTTTCTTTGCCTATATACTTGTCTTTCCCAGACTTGGGGTCCATTCATTTAGAAACGAGGTCTTTACTGGATACAGTTCTGCAATAGCACTCTTACTAGCAATTCTCTATGCTTCTTTGTGGGTAGGAGTTAGCTATACATCCTTAGTGCTCTCTGAAAAGATAATTTCTACTCGGTTTCCTCGGAATGATGGGCGCCTTCTTCCTTTGGTTCTATTATTCGGTGGGGTTCATATGGCCTTATCACAAATGATAGAAAAGAGCCTCCTTTCGCTTGGCATACTCTCTGCACCATCGTATTTTACTCATCCGGCTGGTGCTGCCTATCATTGGGCGGGTCTAGCCATGATTTTTCTTTTCTGCATTATGGTAGGATACAGAACATTTATACGGAAATATGATTGGAGGTTTCTTCTGTTTTTTCTTCCCTTTGCATATGTTTGGACTCCACATTTTTCTGAAGGGGTGATATTGCCATTGCATATGGCAAATGCAGTCTGGGGGCTGGTGATTTTATCTTTCATCCTTTTTTCATCACAACTTACTCTGAATAATCTTGAATGCTTGGATGAGGAAAGGGGACCGGATTATCTCCCTTGGTTCTTGGTCATTATTATGATTGTTTCATTTACACTTATTGGTTTAATCAGTGGCCTTGGAAATATGGCAGGATATCTTATGGTGCCTCCTCTTTTCTTACTTCTTGCATCAGTAGAAAAATTTAGATTTAGTTATCTAATCTGTATATATCTGATAGCAGTTTGCTTGACCTTAACTTCTTCGCTTGTCTTAAGTGTGGGGATGCTTGTTATGATTCTGATAAAGCTTTTGGAAATGAGGTCTGCCGAATCGTGAATATTCAACAGAAGTTTGTCTTTGCACTTATTGGACTTATATTTTTACTGATTCATTCTTTTAAAATTAAAGGACGCCGGGCTACACTTACTTTTTTTGTCTTTGCATTTATTGCAGCCCTTACTAAAGAAGTCAGTTCTTTTATAGATCCTGTGACTTCAGCCATTGTACCGCCTCCATTTCTTTTGCCGGAGGATTCCATAATTCTTGGGGCACTCCATGTTTCCTTGGGCTGGGTTTTTGCTTTTTATCTGGGTTGGGTTTTTGCAGAAAAAATCCTTCGGAAAATATCATCTTCTCAGATCCGGATTTTTCCTATGGTTATAATGACTGGGCTCATAGTTGCCTCATTTTCATATCCGATAGAAGCGACTGGGATAAATGTAGGATGGTGGAATTGGTCATTTTTTGAAGAAAGATTTGTCAGGTTTCTTGTGGGAGATATCCATTTTTTCGCTATGAATGCCTGGTTTTTCTTTTCGGTTCACTCCCTGTTACCTTATTACTTAATAGAATGTTCTGGTTTCAGAGAAAAACCTTGGAAAAATCTCTTTATATTTATACCGGTATTTAGGCTTATTGTTATGATTTATTTTGGTTCTGGTCAACCGCGGGTTATGTATGAGTATATCTTTCTTGTTTTTCTCTTAATAATGCTTTTTATTGATAGGGTTAAATATACTCCCATATATTCAGGTGTTTCTGACTCTAAAACTAAAAGAAAGTCTTTAGTAGCATCTCTTCCTTTTCTGTCAACACTTATAGTTATAGGTGTGCTTAGCTTTGTCAATCTCGTTGTAATTAAGGAACCTATGATTATGCTGAGTCTTCTGCCAGTTTTTCTATTGGTACTCCTTTCTATAGAAAAGGTTCCTGCTTTTATAGTTTATTTGATACTGCCGTTTTTCTTTGTGTTTTTTGGGGTTAATGCTGTTCCGGCCGCCTTTCCTCTCCTGATTCTTCTCTTGATTTATTTATCAGAGAAAATTAAAAAACGGGCAGTATAGAATGAAAAAGCTCAATCCAGCGTTTTTAATTATAGTTTTTCTGACTCTTTTTTATGCTGGAAATAATGCTGTCTGGCTCAAGAAAGATAGCCGTCTATTTGGAAAAGATAATTCTTATCATTTAAGGACTGCCATAGAGTATAATTTAGAATATAGGCGGGTTCTAAATGAAAATACTGGGATATTTAGTCGCGTCCGAGAACTTATGAAAATGACCTCTGAATTTACTGCTACTCCGACGCACCCTCCAAAATTGTATCTTATGGCCTCTCTCTTTAATCCTTCACATTTTAGTATTTTTAAGGCACGGTTTTTTGTGAACTTTGTCTATTATATTATTCTGATAGTCTCTCTCTATTATTTTGGCAAGAAGCTTTTTGATAAAAGGACGGCTCTTACCGCCTGCTTTATTATAAGTTTTTATCCCATTGTTTATATTTATTCCAGGAATTTTAAATTAGATTTTCCTCTTCTTGCCATGGTCTCTCTTTCTCTTGCCCTATGGGCTTACACTGAAGATTTTAAAAATATAAAATACTCACTTCTTTTGGGTTTAGCACTTGGTTTAGCAATGATTACTAAAATTCAGATACTAATTTTTATCGCACCCGCTTTTATATATTCACTATTTAAACTTGTTAAAGATAATGAGGAAAGAAAAAAAAGAATTGTTGGTATCCTTATTACTTCTCTAATTGCTTCCTTGTTTTTTGTTTTCTGGTGGGGCCAAGAATTTTTGGAAAAATTTTTCTATGCTCTGCAACTTGTGTTTTATCGTTTTGAATTTATCAAAAACATCATTCCCCATGCTCAAACTTTCCCTCAGGTTCCTACCAATCAGATGCCTTTATTTACTTTTGGAAATATAAGCTATTATCCCTTTAGTCTGACTGCTTTTATGAGTTTTCCTCTAATGATATTGTTTCTTGTCAGTTTTTATTTTTACATCAGAAAAAAGGGTAAAAACCTTGGCTTTTTTCTTTTTAATATTGTCTTTATGTATTTGGTCTTTACTTATATACCAGTTAAGTCTGGTAGAAACATGCTCCCCTTTATTCTCTTTGCCTCCCTTATCTCTGCATGGTTTATTTGGGAGATTAAAGAAAGAAAAAAAAGAGGTGCACTTCTATGCCTGACTGGCGGCTACTCACTTGTTTTATATCTTCTTTTGTCATGGGTTTTACCAAATTATGGGAAGAGTCTATACTGGCCCCTGCCATCTAGATATTATCTAC
The DNA here is from genome assembly GCA_012511615.1 of Elusimicrobiota bacterium. Taxonomy (GTDB): domain Bacteria; phylum CG03; class SLGR01; order SLGR01; family SLGR01; genus JAAZFS01. The sequence continues at coordinate 4,279 of JAAZFS010000207.1, forward strand.
ATTCATCATACGAACCCTTTAAGGAAAGGGAGGGCTATAAAGTTCTATTCCCAATTTCTTGGCCTATAGATTACCCAGCAATTCCAGAAGATACACTGGGTAAAATATATGAGACCGAAACTTTTGTTATACTTAGGGAGGCTCTTGAGGCTGGGAAGAAGACCGAAGTTGATTTTAGGCTTTCTATACTTATGGTCAAGTGGGGGCATACGGATCTTTGGTACCATCTGGCCTTATA
>JAAZFS010000208.1 GCA_012511615.1 Elusimicrobiota bacterium
CTCTTAGATGCAATGGGCGGCCAGTCGGCCTCTGAGTATGTGGCCTCAACTGGCTACTATTATTATTACACGCCGATTTTTTCAGAAGATGGGCTCAAGGTAACAGGCGCAATTGGAGGAGGCTATGATTTTGGGCCACTTTTGAAAAGTCACCAAGCAACTTTTGCCAAAACATATCGGATCTTTTTTCTCCTCAGCATCCCTTTCTTTCTTCTTCTTGCCTACGCAGTTGCAGAGTGGGTTACCGAACCTATTAGTAGCCTTACTCTGGCAGCTAAAAAAATCAGCGACGGTGACTACACCCAAACTATCAAGGTAAACAGAAAAGATGAATTCGGAAAACTTGCAAACACCCTAATGGACATGCAGACAAAGCTAAGTTCTTTCCAGCAAGAAATGGAAATGAAAATTAAGGACCGAACAGACTCACTGCGTGCAATACTACGCGTGGCGGTGTCGGCCCGAGAAAAAAACAGACTTGCTCAAGAACTCCATGATTCTCTCGGACAATTTTTTGCCTCTTTAAACATCAAAATTGAGCACTGTCTTCGTATCTATGAAAGCAATCCAGAAAAACTACCTGAACGACTTAAAGAGATGAGAGATATCACAGGTCAAGGCACTGATCTCACCAGACACATAATTGCTAATTTGCATGCAGGTGCATCTGAAGACCGAGAAATAAGAAGCGTTCTAAATCAGTTCCTAAAAAACTTTACAGAAGGAACAGGAATTACATATAATCTTAGCGCAGACATCAGGCACCCTCTTGAGATAAGTTATAGAACAACAATTTATCATATAGTTACAGAAGCTGTCATTAACATAGGAAAACACTCGGGAGCAGACTATTTCAGTATAGATATTCTAATAACCGAAAAAGCTGCCCTACTTAAAATATCTGATAACGGATCTGGATTTAACCTAAAAGAGGATATATTCAACAATCTAAAAAAAGAAAGAAAATACGGTATCCTCAGCATGAAAAAAAGAGTTGAGGATCTTGGCGGAGATTTTCTTCTAGAGTCCTCACCAGGAGAAGGAACCTCTATTAAAATTAATTTTGATTTTGGACTAGAAAATGGCAAAACAAAAAATTAAAGTAATGGTGTGCGATGACCACGCACTTTTCCGTCAGGGATTGATAAGCCTTCTTGAAACTGAGCCCGACCTAACAATTGTAGGGGAAGCAGTAAATGGAAAGGAAGCAGTCGAAATGGCTAAGGAAAAAAAACCCGACATTATTCTTATGGATATCAGAATGCCCATAATGGATGGAATATCCGCCACCAGAGAAATTAAAAAAAATATTCCTGATGTAAAAATTCTAATGTTGACAGTTTTTGAAGATGAACTCCACATCTTCAATTCAATCCAGGCAGGCGCTAGCGGATACTTTCTAAAGGCCAAGCCTATAGACGACCTCATCAACATAATACGCAAAACTTTGAGCGGTGATGCTCCCTTATCCCCAGAAGTAGCTGGCAGTCTGATTAAGGAGCTTCACAAACGAAATTTCAGTGCAGTAAACTCCTATAACATTACTGAAAAGGAGTTAGAAGTACTTAGCGAAGTGATTCTTGGAAAAACCAATAAAGAGATATCTCAGGAACTCAATATAGCTATCCAGACCGTTAAGAATCACCTCTCCAGCATGTATCGAAAATTTGAAGTAAATAATAGGACAAAATTGGTTCATAAGGCCGCAGAAACGGGGGTAATCAGCGACTCCGAATATTCGGCTGCACTATGGACAAAAGAAAAGGAATAAAATCTTATGAATAGCAACGACGACATACAACTTAATCTACAGCCACCACAAGTACAAAACATACAAGCCTTCAGTATCGATGAGGAATTAGATGAACATGCAGCCAAGCTAAAAGGTATAGAGCTCGGCCCCCTAAAGGAACTAATGCTTTATGATGACGCCGTTTCCGACATTATGGTAAACGGGCCTGACAGAATTTTTATTGAGAAACATGGCAAGATTGAATTAGCTCCCGTAAAATTTGAATCACTCGAGCAACTGGAGAGGGTCATTGATAATATCTTGGCTCCGGTCGGACGACATATCGGACCAGAGGCTCCTATGGTTGACGCCCGCTTGCCCGACGGATCAAGGGTAAACGTGGTAATCCCTCCCATCTCACTTGTTGGGCCTATGATTAGTATACGAAAATACCCCAAGAGTAAACTAACCATAAGCGACCTTCTCAGATATGGCTCTCTCAGCCAAGAAATGGCAGAATTTTTAAAAATCTGTGTTATGTCCAGAAAAAACATAATAATTGC
>JAAZFS010000209.1 GCA_012511615.1 Elusimicrobiota bacterium
CTTATGGTTAGGGTGGAAAGATCAACTTCATCGACTGGTATTCAATGTTCCTGAGCATATTCCCTGAATATTTCCTCAGTTCTAACCTCGTCATATCTTTCTAAATGCTCAGTGAGTACCTCTTCTGCGATTTTCTGCATAGAAAGATCCAAAGTTGTATAAATTCTTAAACCACCTTTATAGAGAATGTTTGCACCAAACTCGGGAAGAAGTCTCTTTCTTATATGTTCAACAAAATATGCTCCAGGTTTTGCTTTCCTAGCGTATGTTACAAAAGGAAGGCGCTGTCTTTCAGCCTCCAGTCGCTCTTCTTCAGAAATAAAGTTTAGGGACTCCATTCTTTTCAGAACAACAGCTCGCCTTCTATATGCTCTTAGAAGATTTCTTGCAGGCGAGTAGGCATTGGGTGCCCTGGGAAGTCCGGCCAACATAGCACATTCTGAAAGGTTTAAATCCTCAACCGGTTTATTAAAATAAAGTCTGGCGGCGGATTGTACTCCATAGGACCCAGCACCGAAATATATCTGGTTTAAGTAAAACTGAAGTATTTCTTCTTTTGAAAATTCTCTCTCCATATGCATGGCTAGGAGAAGTTCCTTGATCTTCCTGGAATACTTCTTTTCTGGAGTGAGAAAGAGAACTTTTGCCAACTGCTGGGTTATGGTACTTCCTCCTTGCACCACCTGTCCGGCTCCAATATTTCGTGTTACGGCACGGATGATACCGCCAAGATCCATTCCCCAGTGATTAAAGAAATTTGTATCTTCTATGGCAATTATAGCATTCTGAAGATCCATAGGAATATTTCTAAGGGGGACTAGGGTTCTTCTTTCCATAAAGAGTTCATCAATAAGTTCACCGTGCACATCATAGACCTCAGTAACCAGACTTGGTCGGTACTGAAGCAGGGATGAGGTGGAAGGTAAATCTTCAGAAAAAGATATTAAAATTCTCCATCCGGTAAAAATCGTTATAAAAAAAAGGAGCAGAGCTCCACTTATGATGAGGTTCTTTTTAGTCATAAATTAAGTGTATTATAATAAGAATCACCCTGCTTTTCAATAAAATCCCGAGGAACTTGAATGGGTCTCTCATTTGCGAAAGGGATGCCCAAGCACAGGAGCACTATTACTATGAATAAAATTTCCTCAATTCTTGATAAAGCCCCGAGCATTTATTAAACTGGCTCTTTAGGTATCAAATCAATGAAGAAAAATATAGAAGAACAACTTAATATTATAGCCCGTGGTTCTGAGGAATTCATAGGGAAAGAAGAATTGAAAGCAAAATTGTCCGCTGGCAAAAAACTGCGGGTAAAATTTGGGGCTGATCCTACGGCACCCGATCTTCATCTTGGCCATACTGTCGTAATGGAAAAACTACACCAGTTTCAGGATCTGGGCCACCAGATAGTTTTTATAATAGGCGATTTTACGGCTATGATTGGGGATCCTTCTGGGAGGACTAGCGAACGCCCAGTCTTGAGTAAAGAAGCCATTGCCGAAAGTGTTAAAGGATACCGGGAGCAGATATTTAGAATTCTTGATGAGGACAAAACAGAGCTTGTGACCAACTCTAGCTGGCTTGAAGCTCTAGGTACCGAAGGGCTTATCCGTATTGCCTCCAACTACACAGTGGCTCAGATGCTTGAAAGAGATGATTTTTCAAAAAGGTATCAGGCGGGAAATCCTATTAGTATAACTGAGTTTATATATCCCCTCCTACAGGGCTATGATTCGCTTGAAGTAGAGGCAGATATTGAGATAGGCGGTACCGATCAAAAATTCAATCTACTGGTGGGACGCGATTTTCAGAGAGCTGCTGGAAAAAGTCCCCAGGCCATATTGACTATGCCCTTACTTGAAGGGACAGACGGTGTTAAAAAAATGTCCAAGAGTGTTGGGAATCATATAGGGATAAGTGAGCCCCCAAGAGAAATATTTGGAAAAATTATGTCGCTTTCAGATTCTATGATGTACAGGTATTACTCACTTCTTACTTTGGAGAATATGAAAGAAGTTCAAGCTTTGCATCCTATGGAAGCCAAAAAACGTTTGGGCGAGCTGATTATAGAAAAATACAACCCTCGCGAAGAGGCTGTAAAGGCAAGAGAAGAATTTGAGAGGGTTTTTTCTAATAAAGAACTTCCAGATGAGTTTCCTTCATTTAAGCTTGAAGCTCCAATGAAAATAGTTGATATTCTCTTTGAAAGTGGAATAGCTTCCTCCAAGGGAGAGGCCAAGCGCCTGATAAAGCAGGGCGGAGTAAGAGTGGGAGATGCGCGCATATCCGATATCAATGCCAGTATTAGCCCAGGAGATATGCAGGTTATCCGAGCCGGTAAAAGAAATTTTCTACAGGTTGAATAAAACTAAAATAAAGGGAAATTTTTTAGTGAAACTATTGGATTGGATGAATGAGTAAGCGAAAGATACTCTGGGCCCCCTGGAGAAAAAATTATATTACTAGCGGAGAGACTTCAAAAGAGTGTGTTTTTTGCATGAAGGCATCTTCTGATAAGGATCGCGAAAATCTCGTTATACACAGAGGAAAAGAAGTCTTTGCTCTTTTGAATTTATATCCCTACAATAACGGACATGTTCTGATAGTGCCTTATAAACATACTTCCGATCCCATGCAGATAAGCCCCGAAGAATATGCCGAGCTATTAAGTATAATGAAAAAACTCATTGAAATAATTAAAGATAAAATGAATCCGGAAGGCTTTAATATGGGAATGAATATAGGCAAGGCTGGAGGTGCAGGTACTGAAGACCATATTCATATGCATCTTCTTCCCCGGTGGAAGGGTGATACAATTTTTATGTCCGTGACGGGTGGGACAAGAGTGATGTCAGAATCTCTTGAGTCCGTCTATGAAAAATTAAAGTTCTGAGCGAATAGTGCTGAATTTACATTTTTCTAAAGTTTTCTACATAAAAAACATTTAAGGGATATTTGAAATCTACCTCTTAAATTTTCTTCCTGTATCCACTTATAAGTTACTTGCATATCTTTTTGAATTTTCCATAATTTCATAAATTTAGTATAGTAGCCGCCGTGATTAGACTTAATTATCAATAAAAGGAGAAAGTAAAATTAGTAGATCTATCCAAATGGAAAAAGAGAGAATTCCAAAGCTATTGCTGAAGTTCTCACTGCCAGCAATAGTCGGTTTATTGGTGAATGCTCTCTATAATATCGTAGATAGTATCTTTGTTGGGCGTGGCGTTGGAGAAGATGCACTTGCTGCGGTAACGGTATGCTTTCCCATTGTTATTACCTTTGTGGCTTTTTTGATGATGATAGGAATGGGGGCGACAGCACTCATATCCATTCGGTTAGGCGAAAAAAATGAATCTGAAGCTGAAGAAATCCTTGGTAATGCCTTAAGCTTATTTTTAATTATCGGCTCTATATTAACTATATTTGGAACAATTTTTCTTGAACCGCTTTTAGTTTTGTACGGTGCCAGTCCTACAATTTTACCCTTGGCTAAGGATTATCTGAGAATCATTTTTTTCGGGAGTGTCTTTAGTGCGCTTGGTATGGGTATGAATAATTTCATCCGGGCAGAAGGTAATCCTAAAATGGCAATGAATACCATGCTGATTGGGACAGCCACAAATATTATCCTGGATTATGTCTTTATATTTATCTTTCATTGGGGCATTAAGGGTGCAGCCTGGGCGACAATAATTTCATACGGAGTAAGCGCTAGCTGGGTGCTCTATTATTTCTTATTTGGGAATAGTCTTTTGAAAGTTCGTCGTAAAAACATGAAGCTAAAAAAACTCTTGGTGAAAGGAATTATATACGTAGGTTTTCCAGCATTTGCTCTACAGATAACCGGTAGTCTTCAACAGTTGATTTTAAACAGAAAACTAGTCGCCTATGGAGGAGATATGGCATTGGCCACCATTGGAA
>JAAZFS010000210.1 GCA_012511615.1 Elusimicrobiota bacterium
ACCATGCTTTCAACATCTGCTTTAGCTTCGGGAGAGAAATATTTTTCTACATACACCCTTCCAAGATATCCACTCATAACAGAATTAAGAAGATTAAAAGCGATATCTTCATCGCTCATGGTACTGCTTAATCCCAAGAAAACGGCATTAAACTCCATTATGATGTCCTGAAGATCTTTTGACAGAAGGGAAGCGGTATTAATCACAAGATTTGCTCGCACATATGACTTTAGAACATCAATATTTTCATCACTAATTAGCTCGCCTGTTTTTGCCATAAGTTTGGTATCGGTTATAATTAAATTTTCAACAGAAGCATAGCCTAGGTCAGACATATATTTTTTTAAGTCTACTTTTGCGAATGCTTTTGCTAAATCTTCCTTAGTCACCGGGTTGTATAAATTCTCAATTTTGCTCGCTTGCTCATTACTGAGAGTGTTTTCTGCCAGAAGTGTTTCAAAAGTATAGATATTTTGAGCTTGAAGCATTGCATTGTCCTGATCAATGCCTGAAGCTATCAGTATCTGGGCAATAAATCCTTCATATAAAGCTTTGACCTGGGGATCACCACTTAGTAAGTATGCTGAGTTAAGACCGGTTGGAAGTCCTTGACCATATAAACTGTATTTATTGCTATCCAACAAATCCCCTGAAGGGCTAAAGGTAAAAAGTGGGTTATAGCCCGTCTCATTTTCTAACTCGGCCGAATAGTCAAGAAGCTCTTGAGCAGTTTTTACTTGATCAAATTTGTCTAAATATTTTTTAATAGGATCTATACCTTGTTTATTACGGTTTTCCATATCCAGTGCTGAACTGTAAAAATCAGCGAGCTTTTGTTCAATGGTTCCATCCTTATATGTATCCTTATTCTTATATACTTCATGGGCTATTTCCTTTATCTTAGTATCATTGCTTAAGCTTACCTCATCAAAGGAACCCAATCCGGGATACCCGGCCGGAAGCTTTGTATTATTCAACCATTCGTAATTAATGGAATAATAAAAATCATCCTTTAAATCAGTATTTTCTAAATTTTTGACTCTACCCATAACAGCATTTAGTTGCTCTTGGGTAAGAAAATCATTGGGACCAAAAAGACCGTTTCCATATCCGCTAAAGAGACCGGCTTTTACAAGTCTGTTAACGTCTCCTGCAGCTGATGCGGGAACATCATTAAACATTTGACTATCTATAAGAGCTGGAAGGTCCCTTATAGAGCGACTTAGGAACATTGCAAATTCAAGGCGGGTCACATTTCTCTGAGGGTCTAATGCCGCGCCCGACCCAACTAGTATGCCGTTAGTGACGGCAACTCCGATTTCATCTTTATATTGATGCGTAACAGATGTTGCATCTGAAAAAGTGCCAAGATTATTTTCTGTTTCGTTTAAAGCTCCATATCCAACGGTGCTCAATATGCTTACCACTGCTTGCTCTCTTGTTACAAAACTATTGTTCTGAGTGCCTGCTTGAACCGGTAACATGCCAAAAGCAATAGTCAGGCATATGATAATACCTAATAGCCTTACTTTAATTTTTTCCATTTTTAACTTCTACACCCTTTCATATTTTTACTAATATTATTACATATTACCTGAGATTTTGTCTGTTAATTCTCAAAACTTTTTCTAAATAAGCCTTTTATTATTCATATAAAATTTAT
>JAAZFS010000211.1 GCA_012511615.1 Elusimicrobiota bacterium
GCGCACCTCACGGGTATGCGGGCCGATTACCGTCTTATCAAGCGTCGAAGAAATACTGTCCCTCAGACTAGTTTGGGTAAAAAAGAAAGAAGCCTTAATTTGAAGGGCGCTTTCACTGCATCAAAAAGGGCAGTGGGGAGAAAAATAGTGATTCTTGATGATGTAGCTACAACTGGAGTTACCCTCAGACTCTGTGCCCATGCCCTTATAAATCAGGGTGCTTCTGAAGTAATTGCCCTGGCTCTTGCCCACGGTAGGTAGTCAATAAGTAATTTGACAATAAGACCCTGCATGAATATTATAATATGTTAATTAAATAATGCCTTCTGGCAGAAGAAACAGACAAAATGAGAGAGGATAATGGATAATACAAACGACCAGACTATTGTAAGAAAAGAGAAACTTAAAAATTTAGCGGAAAAAGGGGTGGATACCTATCCAGCCTCATATGAAAATAGGATGCAGGCTGAGCTGGCTCTCAAGGTGGATGAAGGAGAGAGAGTTCGTGTCGCGGGAAGAATAATGAGTAGAAGACTGATGGGCAAGGCCTCTTTTGCTCATCTTCAAGACGATTCGGGGAAAATCCAGATATATATCAAAAAAGATTTAGTTGGCGAAGAAAAATTTTCTTTATATAAAACAGAGCTTGATATCGGAGATTTTATCGGTGCAGAAGGGCAGATGTTTACAACCCGTACGGGAGAGAAAACCCTGCAAGTTTCAGATTTTACTTTTTTATCAAAATCACTTCGCCCGCTCCCAGAAAAATGGCACGGCTTGAGGGATATTGAACTGCGTTACCGGAAAAGATACCTTGATCTTATCGTAAATGAAGAATCCACAGCAATACTTAAGGGTCGGTCTAAAATTATAGCATCGGTTAGGAGGCTCTTGGAGGAGCGAGGCTACACAGAGGTAGAGACGCCAATTTTGCAGGACATTTTCGGTGGTGCTGCCGCCCGTCCCTTCATTACTCATCATAATCTTTATAATATAGACCTTTATATGAGGATAGCTCCTGAATTATATCTTAAGCGCCTCCTTGTTGGCGGTTGGGAGAGGGTTTATGAGATTGGAAGGAATTTCAGAAATGAAGGTCTATCCAAAAAACATAATCCAGAGTTTACGATGTTAGAGGTTTACTGCGCCTACACGGATTACAAATACATGATGGAACTCTCAAAAGAGATAGTACTTTCCGCACACAATGAACTTAAAAAAGAATTTACTCCAGAGATAGATCTTACAAAAGGTTGGCAAGAGAAAAACCTTTGGGATCTTATAAGCGAGTATAGCGGACTTAGTTTTGACCCCGACGATTCTATAGAAGAACTAAGGAAAAAGGCTGACGCTCTGAAAGTTCCCTCTGGGAAAGATTCTGCTGCAAAAATTATTGACCGTGTATTCTCGGCTTTTGTAGAGGAAAAGTTGATTCAACCTACCTTTGTGACTGGTTATCTCGCTAAAGATTCGCCACTGGCTAAAAGCTCCTCAAAGGATTTGCGGTTTGCTGAACGCTTTGAACTTTTTATAGGTGGCCAGGAAATAGGTAACTCATATAGCGAGCAGAACGATCCAGAAATTCAAAGAAAAATGTTTGAGCTTCAGGTTCAGAGTTCAGATGATGGAGAGTTTTCAGATAAAATTGATACAGATTACCTGGAAGCCTTAGAGCACGGAATGCCTCCGGCCTCGGGGCTTGGAATAGGAATTGACCGCCTGGCCATGCAGGTAACTGGAGCTTCTTCTATACGCGAAGTAATACTTTTCCCAATGTTGAAACCAAGCGCTTGGGACTATGCTTTTTAGCCTGAAAATCGCCTGGGCCTACTACCGGAGGATTTGGTCTCGCGGGCTTCTTGGGGTAATGATGCTGATATCTGTTTTAGGGATCGCCTTAGGAGTTACTTCCCTGGTAATAACCCTCTCAGTGATGAATGGCTTTCACACCGAAATAACCGACCGCCTTCTTTCTTTTAATCCTCATATAACTGTTATGAATCCTCTCTCCCTCAATGATTGCGAAACGAGGGTGGCTGAGCTATTAGAAGGATACCCCGGGGTTAAGAGTGTTTCGGGATTTATGTATGCCAAGGGCCTCCTTCATAAAAGAGGGCGGAGTCATGGAGTAGTAATCAAGGGAGTGGAACCCGAATATTCTACTCAGGATCTTCTTCGAGGAAATTGGAATGATTTGAGCGACCGAGGCATGGTTCTTGGGGCAGAACTTGCCGATAATTTAAATCTGACACTTGGAGACAAGGCTCTAATAGTAATACCTTCTATGGATACTATAAGCTCTCCAATGATACCAAGAGTAGAGGAGTTCAGAGTTGCTGGAATCTTCTCAAGCGGAATGCATGAATATGATTCCGGCGTGATATACTCTGACCTGAATGATTCAGAAGTCTTCAAAGAAGAGGTGGTTTCTGAGGGTTCAGAAATCTACATAAGCGATCCCTATACTCCTGGAGAGCTTGTGAACTATCTTGAAGGCAAGCTTAAAGGCCCCTATGTTGTGCAGACTTGGCAGGAGAGAAATTACAACCTTTTTGCAGCTCTGAAACTAGAGAAAACCATGATGTTCATAGTCCTTCTTATGGTAATCATTGTAGCTATGTTTAATGTGGCAGGTTCTCTGATAATGGTATCTGTTACCCGCTCTAAGGATTGCGGAATTATGAGGGCAGCGGGAGCTACCAAAAAACAGATAAGGCAGCTTTTTAGTTTTTTGGGGATGTTTGCAGGCCTAACTGGTGCCTTTCTTGGTACAATTGGTGGACTTATTCTTGCATATCTTCTCTCTAAATATCAGTTTATAGAGTTACCACCTCAGGTTTATATGATTTCAACGCTTCCGGTTAAGGTAAGTTTGATTGATATTCTTATTGTGTTTTCCTCGGCTCTAATAATCAGTTATATCGCTACACTTTACCC